>CAZGNX010000006.1:0-31978 GCA_964527065.1 uncultured Pseudomonadales bacterium | reverse complement strand
TTTCGTGACTCATCTTGACTCCTTGCGGAGTCCAAAAGGTATCGTGTCTTATTCAGATTTATGCAACTTACAGATGAAGAAATCGAGAGGTATCAAAAGATTGCGACCGGTATATCCGGCACGAAGTTATCCAAGGCAGAGGCAGTACAGCAAGGGAAGAGAGTGGTCGAGTTTTTCTCGATTTTGATCGATATCGACAAGCGTATCAAGAAACAGGCGAGTAATCATATTGAAATTTAGGGCTTAGTAGATCCTTTATTGAGGCTACCCATTCAGCCAAATCAGATATAAAATGGTTCAAATCAAGTATACTGTGGGTCACACAAAGTAAAATTTGATCCCGCGCAAGTAGAATCCCCGTGTAAGACACTACTAATATTGCCTAATTAGAATTACCAAAATTGTAATCTATCCCTGGCCCTGCCGCATCATTATGCCCACCCCTTGAATCTAGCAGTTCTCTAATATAGAGCTTCATCGCATCTCCTTCGCTCGTTATCGCGGCATTCTCTAACATAGACAAAGTTATTTGTCGTCTACTAAGTAAGTCAATTTGTGGTTGAGTGAGTCCAACTCCACCTATAGTGTAGACTATTTCACCACTCATTTAGGTAATCCTAGCAAAATTGAGTTCTGCACTGCCTCACTAACGACACTACCTAGCCAATCACCGATAATCGGTACGAGATTGACTCGCTGTAACAAGTAGACAATTAGGCCAACCAGCAGTGCCGCCCCCACAAAGTAGCCAAGTGCGGACATAATCCCACGTCCAAACGAGTACCAAGGAGATTGGTGTCTGTCGAGTTTAGCCACTGCAGTCGTGAGATTACGAATCTCAGCTAGTAACAGTTCGTTCGACTTATTATCCATGCATTACTCCCATGGCGTCATAAGCTGGAAGTAGTTGCCTTCAGGATCAGCAAAGGTGGCGATCCAGACATCTTTGCCACCCTCACCCATAGAGTAGGGCTCAGCGATCACACTGGCACCAAGAGCTTTGATACGTGCAGCTTCTTCTTTAACCTCTTTGGTTTCAAAGTTAAAGATGATGCGTTCGGGGTTGACCGACAAACCTTTGACTTTGTCGTGTGCGCCAATCGTGAGGAAGCACGTCCCGCAAGAGTATCCGTACCACCCATCCTCTACCATGTCGGGTTTCTTCTCAAGTACTTTTTCGTAAAAGTCTGAGAGTTTTTTGGGATCTGAGGAGCCGATCATCACGAAACTGAGACTAAGCATGGTACCTCCTTGCCATTTATGGCGTGAGCTCACCGATATAATATTTGGGCAGCATCTTGCGAGCACGCTCAGAGTGAGCGGTCCCGCTCCCCATGGGGCGGGTGTTAAAGAGCTCTGTGGCGTCCTTCCCACAACCCTCCAGTATCGCGGCCTTGCCAGGGTGAAAACCGCTCGCCACAAACGCAGTCACGTCATACACTTTGGAGTCCAGCGCCATCCAGCAATTATCTTTAGTAGCGTGTTGTGCGACCTGTGCGAGGGTATAGGTTGCCACACCCTCCGTCACCACTTCTACCTCTTTGCCAGGGATCTTAAGCTCTTGACCTACGGTGAGGATATAGGGTCTCTGGATGTCGTTGGCTTGCGCAATCTCCATCCATTTGCGCCCGTCCCCGAGCTCCTTCTCAGCCACATGCCACAATCCCTCGCCCACCTGTACTTTATACGTAGCCGGAACTTTTGAGATAGCTGTTTGTATCTTCGATTCTGGGACCACAGGACTTGGGCCGGAAGTGGATCTTTTTTGGTAGAGCGAGAATATTAAAGCAATGATTAAGGCGACAACTAGTAACTTTTGCATGCCCACCACTATATCATAGGCCATACTATAGGCATATTGACTTGCATAGGTCTTTTGCTATCATGCTCAAATGACCGACAATCCAAATGACAAAATTCAGTTCACCTCTGCAGGACTTGCCGAGATCCAGGCAGAACTAGAAGAACTCAAGAATCAAAAACTCACGGGAGTTATCGAGCGTGTCGCTCGAGCCCGCGACTTTGGTGATCTCTCAGAGAACGCCGAGTATCACGCCGCCAAAGAAGAGCTCGCCTTTATCGAGGGGCGCATCGAAGAACTCGAGTCAATTGTTGGCAAAGCTGTCGTAGCCACCCCCACCAAATCCAAGGACTCCGTCGATATCGGACGGCGCGTGACGGTCGAGGTAGACGGGACTGATCACACCTACGAAATCGTGGGTGAGTGGGAGGCCGATCCACTCAAGAAAAAGATCTCGCATACTTCACCCTTAGGCCAAGCACTCGTGGGCAAGAAAAAGGGCGAGCAAGTCGAGTTTGAGGCCCCAGCCGGCAAAGTCATCTACAAAATCAAAAAAGTTCACTAACCACAATTTTGTTGGTTATTGGAATTTGTAATTTGGTTATTACTCCTTCCCTGATATACTAACAAAAGAAAGAGTCTATATGGCTACACGACAAGACCAAATTATTGCCGCTCGTCAGGATAAGCTCGCAAAGCTCATAGAGCTCGGAGTCAACGTTAACCCGCCCGTGTATCACCCGACACACTCCGCAGCAGACTGCACCAAAGAAGGAATGCTCGTCACTATCGCTGGACGGATTTTAGGGTACCGACGTCAAGGTAGGATCGCCTTCATCGACCTCAAAGACGAGAGTGGCAAAGTACAAGTATTTGCGTCACTTGCCGATTTGGGTGACTCGGCATACGAAGTTGCCAAGCTTTTGGACATTGGCGATTATATCGGCGTTGAAGGAACTATATTCAAAACGCAAGCCGGTGAACTCACAATCAAAGCCACAACACTAGCTTTCCTTGGTAAGTCCATGCTACCCATGCCTGATTCATGGTATGGACTCAAAGACAAAGAAGATCGCTTCCGCAAACGATACCTTGATTTAATTCTAAGTAAAGAAGCCAAGCCCATTCTCGATAAACGCTGGTTGATCGAACGCTCAATTCGCGAATTTTTGTGGTCAGAGAAGTTTGTCGAAGTCGAAACACCGATTCTACAAAACCTCTATGGAGGTACCAACGCTAAGCCATTTACTACGCATCTCAACGCCCTCGATACTGAGATGTATTTGCGAGTAGCACCCGAACTCTATCTCAAGCGACTCATAGTTGGAGGGTATGAGCGAATTTTTGAGATCGCCCGCAACTTTCGCAACGAAGGAATTGATCAAACACATCAGCCAGAGTTCACGATGATGGAGTTCTATGAAGCCTATGCCGACTACTATCGCATCATGGAGCTCACCGAGAACATGATCAAATATATTGCCCAGAAACTCAACGGCAATCTCAAAATCAAAGTCGAAGATCGAGAGATCAACTTGGAGGGTAAGTGGCGCGTGATGACGATCGACGAAGCTCTCAAAGAACACCTAGACATTGAGTGGGATACCGTTACGGACGAGGAGATTAAAAAGCTCCTGTCACAAAACAAGTTAAAGGTAGAAGGTGTGTTTACCCGCAACAAAGCGCTCTTCAAAATCTACGACAGCCTCGTAACTCCTAAATTGCTTGACCCAACGTGGGTCATTGATTATCCCGTTGACGTGAGCCCACTCTCCAAGTCACATCGGAGCAAACCTGGTAGAGTCGAGCGTTTCGAAGGCTACATTTGTGGCAAAGAGATAGTCGATGGCTGGTCAGAGATAGTATCCTCAAAGGAGCAACAAGATCGTTTTGAGACAGAACAGAAGAACATGAAGGCAGGGGATGAGGAAACTCAGCCGCTGGACACTGAATTCCTTGAGGCACTCTCCTACGGTTGTCCACCGCTAGGTGGTATTGGTGTTGGCATTGACCGACTCGTTATGTTCCTCACCAATACCTGGTCTATCCGGGAGGTTGTGGCCTTCCCGCTCATGCGCAGAGAAAACAAGGAGGGCTAAATGGTCACACGCGTCGAACTGACAAAATTTATAGAGGGAACGATCGGTCAAGAACTACTAGCGAAAGCTCGCAAGCTCGACATCAGCGCTAACGGTGTTCAAGTACACGGCAAAGAACAGGTTAATAAAGTTGTGCTGGGAGTCTCATGTAATCTCGACTTTCTCCACGAAGCAGTCTCAGTTGGCGCGGACATGACAGTGACTCATCATGGTCTCAATTTATCTCCCAAATATGTCCAGGGTGCTCGCCTAGACCCTGCTGCCCAGGGTAGACTCAAGTTCGTCTTTGCCCACGAACTTACCGTTGCCGCCTATCACTACGCCCTTGACGCCCAGAGTGAATTTGGCAACAGCGCAACCATCATCAAAGAAATAGGCGCCAAGAGAACGGGCGAAACCTATTTTGATCAGTGGGGATTCGTAGGTGAATTTGATAAGCCACAAAAAGTGGAAGAGCTAGCCAAAAAATGCGCCGATCTATTCTCGCATGACATCTATGCAGTGTATTCTGGTCGTGAGATGGTGAGGAGAATAGGGGTGTGTACCGGGGGAGCGCGTCTTGCTGGACAGGAGCTATTTGAAGCACTCGATAAACAGGTCGATGTACACATTACCGGCGAGATCGCAGAAGGCCACGACCACTTAGTCAAAGAATCGGGCATCACCTACTTTGCTGGTGGCCATTACGCCACCGAGGTCTTTGGCGTGCAAGAGTTAGGCAAGAAGTTAAAATCACATTATAAAGACAAACTGGAAGTCGAGTTTATCGACATCCCCAACCCGCTATAGCCTTAGTAAGTAGGAAAGTAGGAAAGTAGGAAACAGTGATTAGTCAAATAAGAACCTATAAAGATCTTATTTTTTGGCAAAAATCTTACTTAGTTGCTCGAGAAGTTTTTGCCCTCTGTCGCAAGCTTCCCCATGACCAAGTCAGCCTGATTATTAGTAAACAAATAATACGTTCTGCCACGTCGATCGGTGCAAACATAGCAGAAGGATTCGGTAGGTACAAAGGGAAAGAATACGAAAGATTCCTACAGATTGCCCTGGGGTCTGCACAAGAAACAGAGCATTGGCTAACTTTGTTAAAAGACGAATATACGATTTTAGAATCAGATGTTGAGATAGTTGACAGACATACTCAAGAAACAATTAAAATGTTAATTAAATCATTAGGAACACTACGCTCGACTAATCACTAACATCCTGATATCCTACTATCCTGAGGAAGACATAATGAATCGCCAACAAGCCCTATCTATTGTAAAAGAATTTGTAAAGAACCAGAATTTGGTCCGCCACATGTTGGCGGTCGAAGCGGCCATGGCCGCCTATGCCAACAAGTTTGGCGAAGACGAAGAGAAGTACCGAGTCACCGGCCTGCTCCACGACTTTGACTGGGAGATCCATCCGGATCTCGATGGGCATCCCGCCAAGGGCGCGCTCATCTTGCGTGAGCGGGGAGTAGAGGAGGAGATCATCCGCGCCATCCAGTCACACGCGCCCAGGACCGGAGTCTCACGTGATTCTAAGATGGAAAAGGCGCTCTTCGCCTGCGACGAACTCACGGGATTGATTACGACCACTGCCCTCGTGCGACCCAGTAAAAAGGTCGCGGACGTAGAAGTGAAGAGCATCAAGAAAAAGTGGAAAGACAAAGGTTTTGCTGCGGGTGTTAACCGGGCAGAGGTCGAGCAAGGGGCACGGGAGCTCGGTGTGGATTTATGGGAAGAACACGTGCCCACCGTACTCAAAGCCATGCAGTCAATCGCCGACGATCTTGGTTTATGAAAAACAAAATTATCGTCGCCGCCTTAGGCTTGCCTTTTTCCCAAGATAGAAACAAGGTCTTGCTCACCCAGCGCCATGCCCCGCAGAACCCAGCCTGGCATCACAAGTGGCAGCTGGCGGGTGGCTCGCTCGACTTTGGCGAAGAAATGGAGGCAGCCGTGGTACGTGAAATGTGGGAAGAACTGCACGTCAAAGCCAAAATCATTCATCCTTACCCCATTGTCAAAACCAGTATTTGGTATGCCGATGAATCAGATGAAAAAATGGACACCCACGTCATTCTCATTACCTACCTAGTGGACATTGGTGATCAGGTTCCCGACCTCTCCCACGATCCAGACTGGGAGACAGCAGCCTTTGGTTGGTTCACTCTAGATGAAGCCAAAAAGCTCGATAATCTCCCCTCCACACTACCGATTGTAGAAGAGGCTTTTGAGCTGCTTGATCAGCATGATATACTAAAAGCAATTAAATAACAGCGATAGAGGTTAGCTTTCCACTAACCGAGCTCCCCGTCAAAATGCGGGGCGGGTAAGCCCGTCATAGCAGTAGATAAGAAGTAAATTAGGTGGCACCACGCAAAGAGCGTCCTATGGAGGACATTATGCGTGGTTTTTTGTATTAAAATAAACAAAAAGGAGATTATATGTTAGACATTCAATACATCCGAGACAACGCAGCTAAAGTCAAAACCGGTATCAAAAATAAAAATTACAATCCCGACGTGGTCGACAACCTCTTGGATGTTGATCTCAAGCGGAGAGCGCTCATTGGCCAAGCCGAAATCATCAGGGCCGAGCGCAACAAACTCAACGATCAGCTCAAAAATGCTCGTACCGACGAATTGATCGCCAAAAGTAAAGAGCTCAAACTCCAGTTAGAAACAGTCGAACCAGAGCTCAAACAACTCGAAGCCGCTTTTGCCGACCTCATGCTCCAGATCCCCAACGTCCCTCTGGACGAAGTACCAGTGGGCAAAGATGAAAAAGATAACGTGGTAGTGCGCGAGTGGGGGACAAAGCCCAAGTTCGATTTTGAGCCCAAAGATCACGTGGCCATCGCTGAGAAAAACGGTTGGCTCGATTTAGAGCGGGGGAGCAAAGTCGCGGGCTATCGCGGCTATTTTCTCAAAGGCGAAGCCGCCCTCCTCCAGGTCAAACTCATGCAATATGCTCTGAACAAGTTTGTCAGCAAGGGTTACACCCCCATGATTACTCCGATCGTCGACACCCGCCAGGCATTCATTAACGCCGGTCATTTCCCCTGGGGTGAAAAAGAAACGTACAAACTCTCCGAGGATGAGACCGACCCCAAAAACGATTATTTCCTAGCTGGTACCGCCGAAGTCCCACTGGTCAACTACTACGCGGGCGAGACGCTACGAGAAAAAGACTTACCCATTAAAATGGTCGGCTTCTCACCCTGTTACCGCCGCGAGATTGGTAGTTACGGCAAGGACACCAAGGGTTTCTACCGCGTCCACGAATTCTGGAAAATTGAGCAGGTAGTCCTGTGCAAAGCCGACATCGAAGAGAGCAGGGTTTGGCACGAAAAAATGTTGGGCTTCACCGAAGAGCTCTTGCAAGACTTTGGGATTCCTTATCGCGTCCTCCGTCTGTGTACGGGTGACATGGGCGAGCCCCCGGCTAAGAAATACGATATTGAAGCCTGGATGCCGGGTCGCAATGGGTACGGCGAAGTCGCCTCCGACTCTATCGATACTGACTTCCAATCACGCCGCGCCGGGATCCGCTATCAGGCAGCCGACGGCTCCCTCAAATACGTCCACATGTTAAACAATACGGCCCTCGCCAGCACCCGCACCCTCATCGCCCTGTGGGAAAACTTCCAGCAGGCCGATGGCAGCGTCAAACTACCGAAATGTTTGGAGTAGACTATGTCCAAAATTTCTTTTGTCTACTTTGACGTCGGCGGAGTCGTCTTGCTCGACTATTCTGGGACAAACAAATGGGTAGAAATGAGACGTGGTCTGGGTCTCACTCCTGAGCTCGACCCACAATTTGACATAATTTGGAACAAACATCGTGAGCAAATCTGTATCGATTACGACATCGAGAACCTCGTACCACAACTCCGCCAGATTGGCCTGCGCATCCCAAATGACTACTCCATGCTGCAGGACTTCGTCAGTCGCTACGACCCCAACCCCTCTATCTGGCCAGTCATCACATACGCTCAAAGCAAGGTGAAAACGGGATTACTAACCAACATGTATCCAAGGTTACTAAGTACCATTTTTGCACGCCAAGATCTGAGGGTCGATCAAGGGTGGGATGTCATAGTGGATAGTAGCGTGGTGGGCGCCCAAAAACCTGACCCAAAAATATTTGAGATCGCTGCCAAAATGGCAAACATGATGCCTTCCAAGATCCTCTTTGTCGAAAACAGTCTAGAGCATGTAAATGCCGCTAAACAATGCGGCTGGCAGACATTTCTCTACGACCATACAAAGCCATCAAAATCTAGTCAAGATTTGCGTGATTTTCTCAACTCCAACCTCTAGAGCGTGCTATACTTCTTGCATGCTAGAATTCCTCTCCCGCCTCTTTGACAGCAACGCCCGTCAGCTCGAGAGTTTTGCTCCGGTAGTCTCTGAGGTCAATGCCCTAGAAGAGAGCATCAAAAAACTCAAAGACAAAGAATTGCCAGGCAAAACTGCGCAGTTTAAAAAAAGTCTTCAAAATGGCGAATCGCTCGACGACATTCTCCCAGAGGCACTAGCCACCATAAGGGAGGCCATCCGCAGGACGACTGGCGAGCGAGCCTACGACGTCCAGCTCCTGGCCGCACTCTCCCTCTACCATGGCCGCATCGCCGAGCAAAAGACGGGGGAGGGCAAGACACTCTCCGCCACCCTCGCCTCCTATATCCGTGCGCTCGCTGGTCAGGGTGTCCATATCGTCACCGTCAACGATTATCTCGCCCGCCGAGACGCAGGCTGGTATGGTCGCGCGCACGTGCTCCTTGGGCTCTCAGTGGGTGTGATCTATTCAGGCATGGGTAATCAACCTGGAGGGATTCTTGATCTTGGTTACCAAGACAAACAGGAGGATGACGAACGTCTAGAGCACTTCCGCCCTGTCCCAAGGCAAGAATCCTACCGCGCCGATATTACCTACGGCACCAACAACGAGTTTGGCTTTGACTATCTGCGCGACAACATGGTGCATCGCTTAAGCGACAAAGTCCAGCGCGGCCATTACTACGCCATCGTCGACGAGGTGGACTCGATCCTAATTGACGAGGCCCGTACTCCGCTCATTATTAGTGCTCCCGATTCTGAGCCCACGGCCAAATATGTCGAGCACGCCAAGCTCGTGACGACACTCTCCAAAGGCACCGACTTTGACGTTGACGAAAAGTTAAAGACTGCCACCCTCACCGACTACGGTATCCGCCGTCTCGAACAGCGCCTAGGCGTCAAAAATCTCTATGAAGAGAGTTACGAGACCGTCCACCACGTGGAGCAGGCACTCAAAGCTGCAACCCTTTTTGAACGCGATCGCGACTATGTGGTCAAAGAGGGCGAGGTCATCATCGTCGACGAGCACACGGGACGTATGATGTATGGCCGCCGTTTCTCCGACGGGTTACACCAAGCTATCGAAGCCAAGGAAGGAGTCACCGTCCAACAAGAGAGTCGGACTCTGGCCACAATTTCTCTTCAAAACTACTTCCGCATGTACAGCCATCTCTCAGGCATGACTGGTACCGCGAGCACCGAAGGGGAGGAATTCAAGAAAATCTACAATCTTGACGTTGCCGTGATTCCCACACATAGAAGAGTGGCGCGTATAGACAACGGAGATTTAATATACAAAACCACCGCCGCCAAATACGCCGCCATCGTCAAAGAAGTGGCAGAGCTGCACGCCAAAGGTCAACCAGTCCTAATAGGCACCAAGAGTATCGACAACAACCAGATTATCTCCAAATACTTAAAGCGTAAAAACTTGCCCCACAATGTCTTAAACGCCAAAAACCATACCGAAGAGGCGGGGATAATCGCCAACGCGGGTAAATTTGGTGGTATCACCGTTGCCACCAACATAGCTGGGCGCGGGGTCGACATTGTACTTGGTGGTACCAAGACCGGACGTGACGAAAAAGTTTGGGCTAAAGAGCATGACAAAGTTGTAGCAGTGGGTGGTCTCCATGTCATTGGGACCGAGCGCCATGACAGTCGTCGCATAGACAACCAACTGCGAGGTCGCTCTGGACGCCAAGGTGACCCTGGCTCTTCTCGCTTTTACGTGAGCCTCGAAGATGATCTGATGCGAATTTTTGGCGGTGACAAGATCGCCAGTATTATGACCATGCTCAAGATCCCCGATGACGAGGCGATCGAACACTCCATGGTGTCTAAAGCCTTGGAGTCCGCGCAGGTCAAAGTCGAGGGATTCTATTTTGACATGCGCAAGAGAGTCGTGGACTACGACGACGTGATGAACAAACACCGTCAAGTGATCTACGAACTGCGCAACAAGCTCTTAACCGATGCCGAGTTCTCCCCAGAGAGTCTGCGCACCCGCGTTATAGATCTTATCAATGAGGAGATCGAACTCCTGGTCAACTCGCGTATTACAGAAGGACTGACCGCCAAAGAGATCGACGCGATTGTCAAAGAATTCATCACCATCATTCCCTTTGACGACACATCCCAAAAGAGTTTAGCCAGAGAGTTAGTCAAGACCAAAGACTCCGATACGATCATCAAAGCGCTCAAGAGCATAGCACTAGACACCTACGCCAGCCGGGAGAAGACAATAGGCGCCACCACTGTGCGCGAAATAGAAAAGTATGTGTATCTGACCACACTCGACGCCAAATGGATGGACCATCTGGACAATATGGAGTCGCTGCGTGACGGGATTGGCCTGCGTGGCTATGCTCAGCGCGACCCTCTTGTCGAATATCAAAAAGAGTCATACACCATGTTCGAGCGCTTGATCGGCTCAGTGGAGAGTGAAGTGGTCAAAAAGATCTATCGTCTCAATCCGATATACCAGCCCGCGCCCACCCACAATATTGTCATGAGGAAAGACGAGGTTGCCGGCGCAGTAACTAAGCGAAAAGTAGTCAAAGCTGAATCAATTACATCCGACAATTCAGACAAAAAAGAGCGGATTGGTCGCAATGATCCATGTCCTTGCGGCTCCGGTCTCAAATACAAAAAATGCGGCTTGATCGGCGCCAAAGAGCACCGCGTCTAAATCGACTGATATAATGATCACATGATCATTTCCAGTGCAACTCCTTTTACCATTGAACAAATTGAGAAACTCAAAGAACAATTTGATGTGTATATCAAAACTGTTATCGATGTTCAGAGAAAGATTTGCGTGGCGGGCATGGATCGTCATTACGAAGGTGAAGAAATATTGCTAAAAGACGGCTCAAAACAGTCAAATCTCTGGGGAGGTGGGATTGATATCAATAGTCAAGATATCGACTTCAACTCTTTCATCAATATTCGTCCAAATGACGCCAACACCAGCAACGAAATTCAGAGCATAGTTATCCGCCAATTGTACACAGAACTAACGAAGTACTTTTTCAAAGTAATATATGAAAAATAGTCAAAAAATTATTCTCCAATCACTCTCTATGGATCTCCTACGTGCAGCGATGGGGCGTCACCGTGGTTCTCACGCCATGGCAGATCGTTTTATCAAAGAATCTCAAAAACGAATCCAAGAACTGGATCCAACATTTAGTACAAAAATCATTAATAATCTCAACAAGGTATTAGAAACCCCTTCGACTCGCCAGGCCGAAGATCTGCTCATGTATAGTACGCTCATCCGCAACCGCGCTATCTAGATACCTATATCACTCGTATAATAGTCAAGTGCGAATACCTCAACTCAAACTATATTTTTTCTCCGATGTATTTAAACTCGCACTTCATGCTACACTAAATCCTAAGTTAATTTATGGAACAAGTAATCAAATCCAAACTTCGCACAGCCCTAGGAGTGTTCCTCATTGTCTTTGGAATCGCTGGCATGATCCTCCCCATCCTCCCAGGCGTATGGCTCATTCCGATCGGCCTCCAACTGCTTGGGTGGAAGATGGTAATTGATCGCAAAAAACCTTGGGGTAAGATTATTAGTTTCAAGGAAAGAAAAAACAAGGAGGAATAGTATGTGCTACAACTGCGGCTGTGCTAACCCCAATGATGATATGGGGAATGCGGACAACATCACAAACGCCACGTTTGCCAAAGCCGCGGAGGCCGAAAAGCAGTCAGTAGCCGAGGCTAAGCTCAAAACACTCGAACTCCTCAAGCTGGAGTTAGAGTAGAAATCGCTTAAATTAGCCATATGCCAAAAACTTCTTGGAGCTCAGTTGCCAAATGGTACGGCGATCTCGTAGGAGCGGGTGGTCACTACTATCATCAGCACGTTATCTTGCCACGTCTCAAACAACTACTTGTAGCCCATGACAGTGAATCAGTGCTCGATATTGGATGTGGCCAAGGCGTCTATGCCCGTACTTTGCCTCCGGGAGTGCTCTATACCGGTATCGACGCGTCAAAATCATTGATAACCCAAGCCAAGAAACTTGATGAGAATAAAAACCACAAATACTTCGTCGCCGACGCCACCCGAGGACTGCCCGTCCCCTCTAATTCTTTTGATCTCGCGGTTGCGCTTCTCTCGCTACAGAACATGCAAGACGCCCATAGCGCGATTACTCACATCGCATTTTCACTCAAAATACGAGGCGAGGTTGTGATAGTGCTAAACCACCCCGCCTTCCGCATCCCCCGCCAGAGCAGTTGGGGCAAGGACGAGACCAACAAACTGGAATATAGGCGTATCAACCGCTATCTCTCACCTCTCGAGATTCCCATCAACGCACACCCAGGTGATAAAACATCGCCACTGACCTGGAGTTATCACCAACCACTAGAGTACTATGTCAAAGCGCTAAAAAATGCCGGAATGGTCGTCACCGATCTAGAAGA
Organism: uncultured Pseudomonadales bacterium; assembly: GCA_964527065.1. Classification (GTDB taxonomy): domain Bacteria; phylum Patescibacteriota; class Microgenomatia; order UBA1400; family UBA12108; genus CAJAUT01. Next base: position 19,293 of record CAZGNX010000006.1, on the reverse strand, counting down.
ATGGACGTCAGATAAAATAAGCCATGGCAAAGTGGCTAAGGCAGAGAATCGCGCCCGCGCTGAATTCCCATTATTTCTCGCTATCAAAGCAGTCAAAGTAACTATATGACTTGGCAAAAGCTTAACTCTAAGCAAGTCTATCAAAATCGTTACATGACTGTTACAGAAGACAAGCTCATTACGGACTATGGCGATCACGTCACCTTTGGCGTAGTCCACAAACAACCGGCAGTCTGGATTATCCCATGGGACGGTAAATCTCTGACGCTTATTGGTCAATACCGTTACCCCGTGGACACCTTTTCCTGGGAGTTCCCGGCTGGTCACATGGAACACAACACTATCGAGGCGGCCGCACGGGCCGAACTACAAGAGGAGACGGGGTTAGTGGCCAAGCAGTTGGAACATATTGGTACTTTTTTTGTTGCCCCCGGCCACAATACGCAGATAGGCCATGTCTACCTTGCAACCGGTCTCTCAGCTGGCACGCAGAAACTAGAGACAGCCGAAAAGGGCATGCAAATCAAGCCCGTCACTCTCGACGAGTTGAGCGGGATGATCAGTCGCGGCGAAGTGCAGGATGGACCCACCATCACGAGTCTCAAGTTTTTTGAACAATATCTCAAAAGAAACTCATGAGCAATATTGTCTACGCCACCACCAACCCAGGCAAATTTAGTGAGGTAAAAAAACTGTTTGCTGGCCATGGGATCACAATCCATTCAGCCACCACCTACAAACTAGATATCGATGTGGAAGAAACGGGTACTACCCTAGAAGAAAATGCCATTCTCAAAGCCGAGGCATACCGTGACGCCATCCAGGCTGACGTGATCGTGCTGGGGGACGACACGGGACTAGAGATCGACGCACTGGGTGGCGAGCCTGGTATCCACGTACGCAGGTGGAAGGGTTACAAAATGACTGACGACGAGATCATCACCTACGCCCTTGAGCGGCTCAAAGACATTCCAGAAGGGAAGCGGAGTGCTCAGTTTCGCACCGTCATAGCGGTGGCAAAAAGGGGAGTGGCAACACGTACATTCTCCGGCATTCTCCCCGGTCGTATCGTGGTTACACCTCACGCCTACCGCGAAGAGGGGTTACCCTTTCAGTCGCTCTTTTTCGCAACAGAATACAACCTGATGATCTACCAAATTCACGCTCTCCCCATCACCGAAAAACTAGCCAACAATATCGTGACCCACCGCGAACGGGCAGTTACAGCCGCACTACCTTATCTCGCCAAGTTGAATCGCTAAAGTCAGCGATTTGACAACACTTCGCAAGACTATAGTCACCAATTGATTGTCTCGTTAACTTTGACAGGTAGCTCTCCACTCCCAAACTTTTAAAAATATCGTAAGACAGTTGGCGTATGTAGGTTCCCGAAGAGCAACTAATTCTCATCTCCACCTCACTACCGTAATTCGAATTAGAGTAGTGAATAACTTCTAGAGAGTAAATAGATATTTGTTTGCTTTTAGCCGGTAACTCCTCGCCTCTGCGCGCCAATTTGTACCGAGGCGTACCATTAATTTTGGCCGCCGAATAGTCAGGGATCTTTTGCTCTATCTCACCCACAAATTTTTGCGTTGCCTCCTTAATTTGTTCACTTGTGCGCTCGTGCATTTTTGCGCTGACTATCTTTCCCGTCGCGTCCAGCGTATCGCTGCTCGCCCCCAGCACCGCGGTAGCAACATAGGTCTTGGGCAGTTTTTGCAACTGATCAAATTGTTTGGTCCCTGAGCCCAGCATCAAGAGCATTACCCCGTCGGCAAAAGGATCTAGCGTCCCGCCGTGACCTACTTTATACTTTACAGGGTCGAACCCTGTAAGATGTGATCGCTTAAACGCACGGATCACATCATAACTCGTGATCCCTACCGGTTTATAAACAGGGAGTATGCCATCCATGGGCATATGATACGCTATAAACATGCCCAAAATCAGTGACCAGCTCCCTGAGCCCATTACCCTCAAACAATCAATTGGCCCGTCTTTTATATTACTGGGACTGGCCCTCGGGAGTGGCGAGCTCATCATGTGGCCATATCTCGTGTCACAATACGGCCTTGGCATCATCTGGGGTGGACTTGTGGGCATTACGTTCCAATACTTCCTCAATACCGAGATCATGCGCTATACCCTGGCATGGGGAGAGTCGGTCTTTGTCGGCTGGCGTAGGTGGGGTAGGCTTATCCCCGCCTGGTTCGTCTTCTCGACCGTCATCCCGTGGGCGCTCCCAGGCTTTGTCACAGCCTCCGCCACCATGCTCAACCATGTCATTCCATCACTAGATATTCGCTATACAGCAGTAAGTCTCATCCTCCTTACGGGCATCATTATTTCTTCTGGCAAAACATTGTACAAAACCATGTCGCATGTCCAAACGACGCTCTTATGTGTAGGCGTTCCTTTTGTCGCTATCCTTACGCTTTATATGGCAACCAGTGCCGACTGGGGTGCACTCCTGCAAGGACTCGTGGGTATTGGCGACGGTTATCGCTGGCTTCCTGAGGGGATCGCCATCGGTGCGTTCCTGGGTGCCTTTGCCTATTCAGGCGGAGGAGGCAATCTCAACCTCTCCCAGAGCTATTATATAAAGGAAAAAGGCATGGGCATGGGCAAGTACGGCACCGGGATCAAAGCGCTTCTATCCGGTACCGACCCCCATCGCATCGACGGTCAACTGTTTGCGCTCTCAGCCAGTAACCTCTCCCGCTGGGGCAGGTGGTGGCGACTTGTCTGTACCGAACATATGATCGTGTTCTGGGGCATCGGCCTCATCACCATCCTCATGCTAAGCACCCTCTCTATGGCGACCGCCCATGGTGTCTCATCTAGCGGGGGACTCAACTTTTTTTTCAAAGAAGCGCAGATGATTGGACTCGCCACCACTCCATTTGTGGGTTCACTCTTTGTAGTTGTGGGCGCCCTCATGCTCTTTACTACCCAGCTAGGAGTCTTGGAGTCCGCCTCGCGCGTCATCGCGGAGAACCTCTTGCTCCTCAAACACCGCCACAATGAGGAGGTCAATGCCTCCAAAATGTTTTACATAGTCCTCTGGAGTGAGCTGGCTTTTAGCGCGATCTTTCTCTTTATGGGAGCCAGCGAGCCTCGCACCATTTTGACACTTGGGGCGATCCTGAACGCCACCGCGATGATGGTCGCCTTTAGCCTCATCCTCTTGCTCAATCGAACTCTACCCAAAATTATCCGTCCCAGTTTGGGGAGACAAATGATACTTGTGGTTGCCACCTGTTTCTTCCTCTATTTTGTCATCCAAACAGTATTAGGAGCGCTATGACCACACTCGTCACCAAAGTGGATGGGACCAAAGAACCATACAACGAAGAAAAAATTCGTGATTCTGCCACGAGAGTGGGTGTGCCCAATGCTTTGCAAGACGAAATGTTGGCAAGTATTCGAGACCGCCTCTACGACGGCATCAAAACAAACGAAATATTCCTCATGATCAAAGAGTTTTTACATGGCTCCAGCTCTCCCTATTTGGCGATCAAGTACAATCTCAAAGATGCCCTAGCACAGCTCGGTCCCTCCGGCTACCCCTTTGAGCAATATATTGCGCTCCTTTTGACTGATGTTGGCTACCTCACCCAAACCAACCAAACAATTGAGGGCAAGTGTGTCCCCCATGAGATCGACGTGTTGGCTCAGAAAGATGGGGTGACCTATTTTGTAGAAGCCAAATTCCACAAGAGTCCCTCTCAGCGCACCGATGTCCGCGTGGCTCTCTACATCAAAGCCCGCTACGATGATCTCAAATTGACTTGGTCCAGCGGGGAGACTCGTGCGTGGATTATTACCAATACCCGCTTTTCGACCGACGCCATCAAATACGCAGAGTGTAATAATCTACGCCTCACAAGCTGGGGATACCCCAAAGGGGAGGGGATAATGGATCTTATCGAACACACAGCTCTCCACCCCATCACAATTCTTGAAGAGATGAGCAACAGTGACAAACTACGTTTGATGAGCGCGGGGGTAGTAACCTGCCGCCAGCTCCTCGATCCCAAAAATCACTCACTTGTCTCCAAAGATTTCTTAGACCGCATTCTGCCGAGCCTGGCACAAATATGTCAAAATCACTCGTAGTTTGGCGTACGCTCCTGAGGCCGTTGCGGTTACTACCCACGGTTATCTTGATGCTGATTAGTGTCCCCGTCATCGGTATGGCCTGGATCGAAGGCTCTAAGGCTCTAGGTCTCAAAGCAGTCCCCGTACCTGTCGTTGGTACCGGTTCTATGTATCCCTCACTCTTTTGGTCCAAAGAGGAGGGTGGTCCCGAAGATGAGAGCAAAAAAATCATCGAGGAGTACCGCTCTACTCCACACCTCTATCGCCGCTTTGGCGGCCTCACGCTCTTGGGTCGGACATACTTCCGCCGCTTCGTCCAATTTGGCGATATGGTGGCCTTTGCCAACGAAGCTACCGCCGCGATTCTAAAAGAAGAAAACAAAGATGAGAATGCTGGTTTTATCAAACGCGTCATCGGAATACCCGGCGATACCATTGAGTTGCGCGACGGTTTTGTTTACCGCAACGCTAAACTATTGCAGGAGCCCTATACTGCCACTCCTCGCAGTAGTTATGGTGGCAGCTCGTTGGCCGAGTGTCAGATCCTCACCATCCCACAAGGTCACTACTTTGTCCTTGGTGACAACCGCAAAGTCTCCTCCGACTCCCGTTTTGAGCTCGGCCTAATTCAAGAACAAGATATCCAATATGCACTGCCCCTTGCTGAGCAAAAACAATACGAGGCGCTCTGGCGAGATACAAGTAAGGACAGCGAATTGCTGGGCGAGCCCACCCTAGAGTCTGAGGAGTTTGTCCGCCTCGCCAATACAGCACGTACTGAACTCAAGCTCCCACCACTTTCGCTCAAGCCAGCCTTGTCCAAGTCAACGACTCTGAGGGGTGAGCGGATCTTGCAGAACGAGGATACCGAATTTGGTATGAAGCAAGCAGTCAGTGCCGCTGGCTACTCTAATATAGTCCTGGGTGAGTTTGTCAGTTACGGTCACTTTTCTGCGCAAGAACTGCTTGAAAACTTGTTATTCCAGGGAGCCACCGCCAAACAACTCCTGAGTCCCGACTACACTGACCTGGGCCTCACTGCTGTCAACCGCGTTGTGGAAGGCTGTCCGCGCCAAGTGATAGTTGGACACCTGGGTGGCTATATCCCGGCGCAGTACGACGAGGCACATATCAATAGTTGGCGAGCACTCATAAAGAACTTAGACTCCGTAATCCCATCCTGGGTAGCCGCCCAAGATTATGAGGGGATCGACCAAGCCAAACTACAAGAATTGCTCACTATTCTCCGCCGTAGGCGTTCACTGGCCCAAGAGATCGTGGATACCATGCAAGCCAAAGAGTGGATCAGTGACGCTCAGGAGGCAAGGATCAATGCAGACGATACTGACGCTCAGCAGGCTGAGGATCTCGCCAAAGACCTCAACAAACAATAAATATGGTATAATCTCTGGTATGAAGCACAAACGGATCGAACTCCCTGACTTGCCCTACAAGTACGATGCCCTCGAACCCGTCATTTCCAAAAAGATCATGGAACTCCATCACACTCGCCATCACTTGGCGTATGTGACAGGCGCCAACGCCGCGATGGATCGCCTAGAAAAAGCTCGTGCCGGCGAGGGTATGGAGATCGACTACAAAGCCACCATGCGCGATCTCTCTTTTCATTTAAACGGTCACAAACTCCACAGTATCTTTTGGCACAATATGCGCAAAACCAAAAAAGACAACGCGCCAACCGGCGCACTCTTAGCCAAAATAGAGGAGCAGTTTGGCTCATTTGATATGTTCAAAGTCGAGTTTAGCGGTGCTGCCAAAGCAGTCGAGGGTTCTGGTTGGGCTGCACTTGTGCAAGATGGTGATGATCTCCATATCATCCAAATCCAAAATCAAAATCTCATGTTTGTTGCCGAAACCAAGCCATTACTCCTCCTTGACGTCTGGGAACACGCCTATTACCTCGACTACGCCAACGACCGGGGCAAATATGTCGATGCCTTCTGGTCTATTATCAACTGGGAAGACGTCGCCTCTAGGTTAGCTTAACATTTCGTGTTAAAATATCACCGTTCTATTCGGGGATTAGTTTAACGGTAGAATTCGCGGCTGGGGGTCGTGAGGCGAGTGTTCAATTCACTCATCCCCGACATATGATTCTTGCTCGTCTTTTTCATCCCCATACGACGCGCGACACGTATCTGCGCAACTTTATCTTTGGGGTCGAGGACTCGCTCGTCTCTACTGTGGGGCTCCTGGCCGGGGTTGCCGCTGCCAATGTCTCTACTCGTGCAATCCTCACAACAGGCATTGTTCTAATCGTCGTTGAAGGCTTCTCAATGGGGATCGGCAGTTTCTTGACTGAGGAGACAACCGAAGAAATGGCGGGTATCAAGCCCCAGACAGGGGAGGCGATCAAAGGCGGATTCACTATGCTCATCTCAAACTGCGTCGCTGGACTGCTCCCGCTCTCTCCCAACATCTTCCTCCAGGGACAAACTGCGGTAGCAACCTCTGTAGGTGTTTCCCTGCTGGGACTTATGACGCTAGGCTACGGTACCTCGCTATTCTACGGTCGTCCCCAACCCTGGAAACGAGCGATCAAGATGTTCTTCCTGGGCGGTATCGCCGTCCTGGCCGGTATGCTCATTGGCAAACTCTTCCACCTCTAGTAGAATACGCTCATGTTGTCCTGGATCAAGTCTCACAAAGTCATTACGCTCATTATCGTGGTCGTTGTAGCCTTTGGTCTCTTTCGCTACTTTGCTGGCAAGAAGGTAAGTTATCAAGAATACTCCGTATCCAAACAGAATATCCAAGAAACCCTTGAACTCTCTGGAAAAGTGGTGGCAGGTAGTTCTGCCACTCTGCGCTTTGGTGCGGGCGGACTACTCACGTATCTTGGCGCCAAAGAAGGGGATAATGTTAAAAAATGGCAAACTTTGGCTAGTGTAGATACCCGTCAACTACAGAAAACTCTCGAGCAAAAACTCAATCTATACGCCATTCAGCGGGGGACATTTGACCAGACAGTTGACGATAACGACAACTCAGTACCCGATGGCGATTTGAGTCGCACACTCAAGCGACTACTAGAAAAAAACCAATACCAGCTCGATAACACAGTCAAAGATATTGAGTACCTCGATCTCTCGCTCAAATTGTCTAGGCTCAGCAGTCCTATTGCTGGCGTTTTGGTGCACGCACCAGTTGAGGTGAGTAACGTCCAAGTGTTAGCAACCGACACTTGGGTTGTAGTTGACCCTGCGAGCCTCTATTTTTCTGCCGACCTAGACGAGACCGATCTCAAGCGGGTATCGGTTGGGCAAAAAGTTATTGTTACTCTCGATGCTTATCCCGATAAAATGATCGAGTCCAGCATCAAGTCCATTTCTTATTCACCCAAAGAAACAACGGCCGGCACTACCTACGAAGTCAAGCTCGACCTCCCCGCGAGTGAGGTCGCAGATCTGCGACTAGGTTTAAACGGGACTGCCGCCATTATTTTGAGTGAAAAAATCGGTGTTCTTACTCTCCCTTCGAGCGCCTTTAGCGGCAGTGGCACAGACACCAAAGTGCTGACAAAATCTGGCAACAAATATACTGAAAAAATCGTAGAAACTGGCATCGAGAACGAAGGCTTGGTCGAAATTGTTAGTGGGTTAGGGGAATCCGATCATGTCTACACGAAGAACTAAACCAGCTGAAACCGTCATACGTCTCCACAACGTCTCTAAAGTGTACGAACTCGGTGATGAACAACTCAAAGTGCTGCAAAATATCAACGTCACAATTACGCAAGGTGAACTAGTGGCGATTGTGGGTCCCTCGGGTAGCGGCAAGTCCACACTCATGCACATCATGGGACTCCTCGACAAGCAAAGCCAGGGGAGTGTCGAACTCGCCGGTCAAGATGTCTCGGATTTGTCGGAGGTCGAGTTTGCCAAACTGCGCAACCAGTATATTGGATTTATTTTTCAGCAATTTAACTTGTTGTCACGCACGAGCGCCCTAGAAAACGTGCTCCTCCCTACGCTCTACAGCGAGTCTGTGATCGATAAAACCGCTTATGCCAAAAAACTCTTGACCGACCTAGGCCTCGGTGAACGCCTCAAAAACTACCCCAACCAACTCTCTGGCGGTCAACAGCAGAGGGTAGCGATTGCGAGGGCCCTGGTCAATGATCCTGCCGTCATTTTTGCCGACGAGCCCACGGGTAACTTGGATAGCAAAAGCGGCCACGAAGTAGTCGAAATCCTCAAGCAATTAAACCAAGAAGGGCGCACTATCGTGATCGTGACCCACGATACTGAGCTTGCCAAAATGGCTCACCGCACCATCAAGATTTTTGATGGCAATATCGTCTCAGACACTGCGGATCACAAACCGGGAGTATCGCATAAAAGGAAATCATGAAGTTTAGCACTCTCGCCCGCTCGGCCATCATCTCGATCTCCCGCAACAAACTTCGTTCGTTCCTCACCACCCTCGGAGTCGTGATCGGAGTTTTGTCAGTAATTCTCTTAACTAGTATCGGCAATGGCTTAACGGTCTTTGTGGAAAAGCAGTTTGAAACCTTGGGTTCCAACCTTCTCATTGTCTCACCCGGCGAAATTATCTCAGAAGAAGGTGGGTTCAACCAAGAATCTGCCGCTCTCTCCCTCTCCACTTCCAAGCTCTCGCTCAGTGATGTAAGTGCAATCGAGCGAGTCGGCTACCCGCTTGGTGCGGTATCTCCCGTGATCGAAGGTAGCGTCGATGTGCGTACCGACCAGGGTAAGCGCAAAGGTTTCTCCGTCGCCACCACCCCTCAGTACAGCAAACTTCGCAACACCAAAACTACCTCGGGGAGATTCTTTAGCGAGTCGGACATCAGTAGCAATCGCAAAGTGGCCGTGATAGGCAGCAAAATCGCCGAAAAACTATTTGTGGGTGTCAGTCCTGTTGGCAATACAGTTACTCTCAACCGGATCAAGTTCGAGGTGGTGGGTGTAGCCGAATCCAAGAGCAGTGGTAATTTTGGTGGGCCAGACATCGACAGCTCAGTATATATTCCTATTTCAACAGCCAGGAGCGCTCTGGGTCAGGAAAAAATCTCCTATATTCTCGTGCAAGCCGCTGATAAACAAAATATCGAGCGTGCCAAAGACAAAGTCAAAGAGATCATGGACAAGAGACTCAACGAAGAAGATTTCTCCGTGATCGACCAAGCCGAAATCTTAAAAACCATCCAGACCATTCTGGGTACCCTCACCGTCGGACTTGCGGGTATTGCCGCGATCTCACTTGTAGTGGGAGGGATCGGTATCATGAATATCATGCTGGTGGCAGTCTCTGAGCGCACGCGCGAGATCGGATTGCGCAAAGCTTTAGGGGCAACTCCCAATAATATTCTTATTCAGTTCCTGATCGAATCAGCGGTCTTGTCCACCCTCGGCGGCTTAATTGGGATTATTCTAGGAGTCCTGGGCGCGCTCGCCATTCAACCATTCTTCCCAGCTACCCCAGCACTCAACTCCATCCTCCTCGCTTTTGGGGTCTCACTCGCGACAGGCCTTGTCTTTGGCGTTTTCCCTGCCCGCAAAGCTGCGCGTCTCAGCCCAATCGACGCCCTGCGTTATGAATAAGCTATGATTGAAGTATGAAACGCATCCTTATCTTCCTAGTGCTCGTTGGTCTCGCATATGGCGGCTACCTGTATTATCAGCAGTCCCGCACAACTACTAACATCTCAAATGTTACCGTTCCAAGTGAGCTAGAGGTCAAACAGGTAGGTAGTGGTATAGGTGACATGGCCGCTGTTTTGGGGGCTAGTATTAGCAACCTCGTAAGTACCGGCCAGGTATACCTCTCAGGCGTGACAAATGGAGCCTCCGAGCCAGTCATCAATCAGCTCATCACCAAAACTCAAGAAGCCCTCAAAGATCTACCCAAGCGGGAGGCCGAAAAGATCAAATACGAGTTTTGTAAAGATGTCGTAACCGAATTCGAAAACAAATCAGTAGTTAAGGAAACACCATGATTCGTCGCATAGGCGGTCATGTTAGTACATCTGGCGGACTGCAAAACGCCATCACGAACACGCTGGCGATCGGTGGCAACGCCATTCAGATTTTTGCTGGGTCTCCTCGTATGTGGGCACGTTCACTCTACAGTCCTGAGCTTGCCGAAGGATTCCGCAATAGCGTCACCCAAGCCGATCTCAACCCAGTCTACATCCACGCGCTCTACTTGACTAACCTGGCCTCTGATAACCCAGAGCTAGTCCAGAAATCCAAAACTGCCTTGATCACTGACATGACCAACTCTGTCGCCATCGGTGGAGCCGGGGTCGTCCTCCACATTGGCTCCCATCAAGGGAGGGGATGGCCTGTTGTCAGGGATTTAGTCATTAAAAGTATTAAAGAAGTAATAGATAAGACTCCCGCAGAATCAATTTTGCTACTCGAAAATAGCGCCGGTCAGCAAGGCAAGATTGGTGCACTGCCTGAACTCCAAGATATCCTGGACGCCATCCCTAATGAGCGCTTGAGAGTGTGTCTCGATACCGCCCATGCTTTTGAGGCCGGCTACAACACGGCCACCCCCGAAGGGCTTGAACTGTGGGTCGCCGATATCGACAAGCATATAGGACTTGCCAAAGTCGAGCTATTACATCTCAACGATAGCAAAACTCCCCTGGGGAGCGGTCGCGATATGCACCAGAATATTGGCGATGGCTACATCGGCGAAGTCGGGATCAAAGGAATTGTAAATCATCCCAAATTCGCCCACCTACCCCTCATCCTCGAAGTACCTGGTCTAGACGGATACGGTCCCGACAAACCTAACATCGACCGAGTAAAACAACTCCTTGCCTGATACAATATCACCATGTCAGATCTACAAGCCCGCTTGAGCGACCTCAAAACCAAGCTCCGCCTGGATGAATTCCAGTTGGAAAAACAAGTACTCCTGACAGAAATGGAGTCGGGCGACTTTTGGGGCCAGTCTGAGGCACAAAAGAAGTCACAACGCCTTGCCCAGATTGATGACGTTTTGGACACACACAAATTAGTCGAGTCGGCCATTGGCGACGCCGAGACAGCAGAAGAACTCGGTGAAGAAGTAGAGAAGTATGCGGGCATTGCCGAGTCTGCGCTCGCGCGCCTTGAGATGAGCACTTATCTCTCAGGTCGCTTTGACACACTTGACGCGATCCTCTCTATACACGCCGGAGCTGGGGGTACCGAGGCCATGGACTGGTCGCTGATGCTCGAGCGCATGTACTTGCGCTACGCGGAGCGTACCGGTTGGGGCTACGAAATCATCGACGAAACAAGAGGGGACGAAGCGGGGATCAAATCCGTCACGATCAAGTTCAAAGGCAAACACGCCTACGGCCTCCTCAAGCGCGAACAGGGGACCCACCGCCTAGTCCGCCAGTCTCCATTTAACGCCGACAACCTCCGCCAAACCAGTTTTGCCCTAGTTGAGGTCATGCCAGCTGTAGAAGAGGATACGCCCGAGGCTGTAGTACGTGACGAGGATATAGAGTGGCAGTTTTTCCGCGCAGGAGGACACGGCGGACAGAACGTCAACAAAGTCTCGACAGCCGTTCGCTTGATCCACAAACCCTCGGGGATCGTCATTGTCTCCAGCCAGGAGCGCTATCAACAGAGCAATCGCGACATCTGTATGCGCACTCTCAAGGCCAAGCTGTGGGAAATCGAAGAAAGTAAGAGGCTTGCCGCATTATACGCGGCCAAAGGAGAGTACAAGGTGGCGAGTTTTGGTAATCAGATCCGCTCCTACGTCTTGCACCCATACAAACTCGTCAAAGATGTGCGAACAAAAGTGGAAACGAGTCAAGCAGAACAAGTATTGGACGGTGATCTTGACACCTTCATCCAAGCTGAGCTGAAAATGTTACCTTAATCTGTTATAGTGAACTAATGGACGAACTCAAACAAATTAATTTGGTCGACGACGATAGTCAAGACATTAGTCTTATGGAGGATCGCCTTATGCAACCAAGCAAACAATCCAAATTACTCCCCCTCTCTATCATAGTCGGCATCCTCGTCGGCCTGGGCACTGGCTTTTACGTCGCCCAAAAACAGCTCTTGCTAGCAGGGAACAGTGCTAGTCTCCTTGCGCCTACTACACAAGAATTGACAAGCGCTACCACCATCAAAGTCGGTGATGTCTTTGGCTCTGCTGACGAGAAAACCTTTCGCGATCAAGCTGACGGAGTTCTCATGGCGGGGGGTATAGACGGAGAAGGTAGCCATCATCTTAAGCGCGGCGACAACAAGAGTCAGTGGGTCTATGTAACATCTTCGGTGGTGGATCTAGATTTGTTAGTTGGTGACCGCGTAACTATTTGGGGAGAAACGAACCAGGGCAAAAAAGCCGGGTGGCTCATGGATGTGGGTAGACTCAAAGTCCTCGAGCTCAATGTGGCAGCTCCAACCGAAGCCACTGGTAATCAAGAATAAGCATGATTGTCTTTGACAATGTTACCATTAGTTTTCCCAGTGGCGCTCACGCCCTAAAGGATGTATCCTTTGCAATCGGTGAGGGTGAATTTGTCATTATCGAGGGACACTCTGGGGCTGGCAAGACTTCGCTCATGCGCGCACTCATCAAAGATCTGCCTGTGAGCCAGGGCAAGATCGTCATCGAAGGGGATGACATCAGTAAGATTTCGGCAAAAAATCTCCCACTCCTACGCCGCAAGGTCAGTGTAATATTCCAAGACTTTAAGCTCCTCATGGATCGTACAGTTAGCGAGAATATCGACTTAGCGCTCGACATCATCGGACTCGACCTTGAGCTCACGCGCAAAAGACGCAACGAACTACTTGAACTCACGGGTTTGGGAGGCAAAGAAAATTTCTTCCCTATCCAGCTTTCAGGTGGAGAGGTCCAGCGGGTAGCAATAGCTCGTGCTCTGGCGGGTGAGCCCAAAGTCCTATTCGCGGACGAGCCTACAGGCAACTTAGACGCCAAAACAGGGCTCTCCATTATCAAGCTTTTGCAGGACATCAATGAACATGGAACGACGGTTGTTATGGCTACGCACGATATAGAATTAGTCAAGGACCTCAAACTGCGCCGACTACGATTTGATCACGGTGAGCTCGTCCACGATTCTGCTCAGCATAGGCATGCAGGGAAGACCGAACACCTCAAAGCTGAGAAAAAGGAGGAGTCATGAAAAAACTAACGACGACTCTCAAACACATGCGCCGCTCCCCCTACCAGTCCGTTGCGGCAATCACGATGACTATTGTTACCTTCTTTATCGTCAGCGTATTTGCACTCGTAGTACTTGGCGCTCACACGATGCTCGCCTACTTTGAGTCACGACCACAAGTGACCGCCTTCTTCAAAGATGGGACAGCTTTCGCCGAGATTGAGCTACTCAAAGAACGCATTAACTCAGCCGTCAGTATTGAGTCAATGCGCTTCATTTCCAAAGACGATGCGCTCGAGATTTATAAGCAACAAAATGCGGGTGACCCACTCCTCCTCCAGATGGTCACCGCAGACATTTTGCCCGCCAGTCTCGAAGTTTCAACCAAAAACGTGGAGAATCTCGAGACGATTGCACAGCTTATGCAAAAGAATGAGTTTGTCGAAGAGGTTGTGTATCAAAAGGATGTGATCGATACGCTCAAGAAATGGGTGAGTGGCATCCGCCTCACGGGAATTGCTCTTTCTAGTCTATTGATTGTTGCCTCCCTGACTACGCTAGTTGTTATCTTGGGATTGCGGGTCACGGCACGCAAGAGTGAAATTAACACGCTCGCGCTTCTTGGCGCAACCCCTTGGTATATTCGCGCACCATTTGTGATGGAGGGGATGATCTACACTATTGTTGGCTCAGTGCTTGGATGGGGATTAGCATACATATCACTCCTTTATCTCACCCCCAATATCGTGACCTTCCTCCAAGGAATCGCAATTCTTCCTGTTCCAGTGTGGGTGATGCTCACCGTACTTGGTGGAGAAGTGGTATTAGCTTGCTTGATTGGAGCGTTTGCGAGTCTGATAGCAACCAGACGTTACGGTCGATGAAAAAGATATTGATCTTTCTCGTCTTCGCCCTTGTTCCTTTAGCGTTTAATCTGATTCCTGCCCAAGCTGCTGTCTGCGGGGAAGACGTGCCCAAAGACCAAGGTTCACTCACAACCTACATAGCCGACTGTAACGCCAAGCTTAATCAACTATCTGGGCAAAAACAAACTCTGGCCCAGGCAATTGACTATCTTAATACGCAGATCAAATTGACCCAAGCCAAGATCGCCGCCACGACCACGCAATTAGATGTACTAAACGCCGAAATTACCGACCTCACAGGACGCATAGATAGCATCGACTTCTCTCTCGACGACTTGACCAAGCTCTTCATTTCGCGAGTGAGAGAAACCTATATGCGCCGCGGCACTTATGATGCCCAAATCATAGCACAGAGTACCGGCTTGAATGACATATTGCGCAACGTCGAATACTCCAAAAAAATCCGTGACCACGATCGCAAGATTCTCGTTGCACTAGAAAAATCTCGTCTCGATGTAAGCGCCCAAAAATCGCTCAAAGAAATCAAACAACAAGAAATTGCCACTCTCAAAGCCAAACTTGACGCCGACAAAAATGCGCTAGCTGGTCAAGTTGCGGCCAAAAACAAACTCTTAGTCGACACCAAAAATGACGAAAAACGCTATCAACAACTCATGGCGGATGCACAGCGGCAACTGCGAGCCTTTAGTCAGTTTGTCACGAGTCAGGGCGGTGCCAGTATTTTGAATGGGCAAACTAAGTGTGATGGTTGGGGTTGTTATTACAACCAAAGAGATAGTGAGTGGGGTAATATGGGGATAGGCTTTTCAAAAAGTTCCATGGCTGAGTATGGGTGTCTTGTCACTAGTATGGCTATGATTGCAAGCCACTACGGCAAGTCCCTCAAACCTGGAGACATTGCAGCTAGCGGCAATCCGTTTGTGGGCTCAACTGCATATATGACTCAAGGCACCTGGACTGTGGGTGGAGTGTCCATGACCCGCACACGTCTTGGCTCCTCCACCGCCAAAATAGATGAAGAACTAGCCGCCGGCCGCCCTGTAATAGTGGGTATCTACGGCGGACCCGATCATTTCTTGGTGATCCAAGCCAAAGAGGGGAGTGAGTACATTATGCATGACCCCTTCCCAGAAAATGGAGGCAGTCTCAAGTTCTCAAGCAAGTACTCCCTCTCAGCTATTTCCGCCGTTGATCGCGTGACTGTTAATTAGTTGACAAGATCTGACTAATTGCTATTGTTATGGTATGGCCAAGCAAAGTTTTTTTGCACAAAATAAATTGCGAGTTATCGTCTTTGTTACTTTGTTAGCGCTTGGTGCTTGGGCAGGGGTAGAGCGTTTTGTCTCACCACTCAGCGTAAACCAACTCACCCTCGCTCAGCAGCAAAAAATCTCACCCCAAATGGATTGTTCAAAAGGATTTTGCCAGCCAGCACCTTCTGGATGTTACTACAAGCAAGTCCAGTGCGTGAGAGCACCGTGTGATCCTATACTAGTCTGTGCCTCGCCAACACCAACAAGCTCTCCAACTACTTGTAGCGAAGGTATCACCAGTCTCAAAATATCCAGTCGGTGTGGTGTCACCGGTTTTTCTAGCTACGAATTTCTTTGTGAGAGTGGCAAGACAGCACAGATCACCTCAGAAACTTGCCTAGAAGCTGAGACTATCTATACTGCCGTTCGCACTACATGTTCCAAAGTTTGCATAGGAGACAAATAATGAAGCGAACCAAGAAAAACTATCGCAAACTCATAACTTACGCCGCTATTTTCAGTCTAATATCGACTGTAGGGTACACTCTGTTCAAGATGCAAGCTACTCCAACTCAAGTTGCTTTGATAGCCACAGACGCGAAACTAAGCACACATTGTGTAAGTAATTTGTCTAGTTTTGCCGCCAGCGGTGCCTGTGGGTCACAAGGATTTAGCTCTTATAGCTACTCATGTTCAAATCATCAGATACAACCATTGGAAAAACCAAGTCCGCAAGCTAGCGCATCTTGCATCGAGTTTGCTCATGCTTACGCTAAAGCAATGACTTTGTGCGGAGAAACATGCAAACCCACTCCAAGCTGTATACCCAATCCTTGTACAGATGAACGTAACTGCAAATTGATGGCGTTGCCTGATGGGCAATCCTATTGCCCTACCTCACGAACTATACGTAATCTCTCCTCTCCACGCCCTAAACGATGCGCCAAGTTTTTAAATAAAACATATTGCTGGTCAAGTCACAGATAATCGCTGTATAGTAATCTCATGCGCGCGTTCTGGTTAGCCGCACTACTGTATATTTCCTCTACCACTACAATCCACGCTGTAACTCTGACAATTTCAAATACACCTACGTCAATTGGGGAGGAAGAGTTTGGCTTGAATGTGACAGTGGACGGAGCAGGCAATGGCACCAATTATCTACGTATAGATCTCTACCGAGATGGTACTACCAATTACTTTGGTGAGACAGATAATGGTAGTTACTGGTACAACGGCTCAGACGGCAAACAATATGCCCCGGTCACGATCGCGAGTGGTTCAGCTAGTGTTGCAATCAAAGCGAAAGTTGGCGAGCCGACGCTCTCTGCATATCCTGGACCCGGCAACTACCAACTACGGATACGGCGCTACACAAGTTCTGGCAACCAAGCGAGCAATGACACCCAAACTCCAGTAACTATCGCACTAACCAAAACTTGGCCTTCTCCTTCGCCAAGTCCTACTCCTACCCCTATCCCAAGTCCCAGTCCTTCATCTAGTCCTACCACTAACCCTAACCCTAGCTCAACAGCCACACCTTCTCCCATACCCAAATCAAGTCCATCAATCAAACCAAGTCCTTCTCCTAGTTTTAGCGGAAATGTAGAGGGTGCAAGCGATAGCCAGATAGATTTGAGTGGTTTTGGTAGTTCACCCTCACCCAACATCTCACCAGAACCTAAGGGGGAGTTGAATAAGCCCACACTCAACCGCTCTCGTGTCAAGACTGCTCTCATGGCGGGATCGGGTATCATTCTCATCTCTCTCGCATCTTTATTGGGCTATCGCAAATATCGCTTAATGCACAAAGATGATACGATGACTCCATGAAAAATGTGTGGCGGTGGACTGCCACCCTGGTATGGGCAGGTATCATTTGGTATCTCACCACTCTCCCAGACTTCCAACCCTCCAGCAACTCATCCCTCAGCTTGCTCCTCTCAAACGGAGGACACTTTTTCTTTTTTGGCGTTTTGGCAGTCCTTTTACCTCTTGCGAGTCAAGTCTCTCTCAGCATAACCTTGCTCTATGGGCTTGGAATCGAGCTAGCTCAACACTCAATCCCAGGACGCTCCTTTTCACTAGTAGACCTCGCCCTAGACGGCCTGGGTGCTTTTGTATTTGTCTACTACATGAGAAAATACAAACTATGAAAATCTTAGTTACCGGTGGCGCTGGTTATATTGGTGCCATCACTGCCAAAGAACTGGAGCGAAGTGGCCATAATGTCACTGTGTTTGACCATTTTGTTTCTCACGCGCCCGTCAAACTGGGGGACACTCCCTACATAATAGGGGATTTGCTCAATCCTAGTGATCTCGACTCGGCTCTGGCACAAGTCAAGCCCGATGTGGTGATGCACTTTGCCGCCTATATCCAGATGGGTGAGTCGGTGAGGGATCCGGACAAATATTTTAAGAACAACGTGGGAGGGAGCAAAAATCTCTTGGATGCGATGGTCCAAGCGGGAGTTAACAAGTTCGTCTTTGCGAGCTCCGCCGGAGTCTACGGTAACCCAGTACATCTGCCCATTCCCGAGGACGATCCCAAGTCCCCGAAGAATCCCTATGGTCAGACCAAATTAGACACTGAGAAAATGCTCTTGGACTATGACGCTAAGCACGGACTCAAATCCATCTCCATCCGCTTCTTCAACGCCGCTGGGGCAACCGAGATGCTTGGTGAGGACCATCACGACGAGTCCCACATTATCCCCAATATCATCAAAGCTCAGTTGGCGGATCAAACATTTACCCTCTTTGGCAACGATTATCCAACCCCTGATGGTACCTGTGTTCGTGACTATATCCACGTCCTCGATTTAGCAAGCGCATTCACTCTCGCCGCCGAAAAGCTCATGACAGCTGATGCTGTGACAACTTCCTACAACGCCGGTACTGGTCATGGCTACTCCAATTTAGAGATTATCAAGATGGTCGAGACTGTCTCCGGCAAGCCGGTCACAGTCAAATTTGAACCTCGCCGTCCTGGTGACGCCAACCAACTCGTGGCCGATTCGTCGCGTCTACAAAAAGAACTTGGATGGGTGCCCAAATACAGTGATCTCAAAACAATCATCAAATCCGCCTACGCCTATCACTCTAAATTGTAATATAGTCAAATCATGCTCACAAAACAGGATTTTACTAATCTCAAATATCTAATCGGCGATGTAGTGACCGAAAAACAAAAAGCCGTGCTTAGTGAAAATTTTTCTGAAAGAATTGACAGAATCGAGAATTATACTGACAGTGCCGTAAAAATTGCCTCCGATACACGCTAAGAGCAAGTCTTAACTCAAGCTAAAGTCGATAAACACGAAAATCAAATCGTTGCCCTCCAAAACTTTACAGGTTTTGCGACCGCTTGACCTGCCTGCGCAGGCAGTCCCATTGCACCCTCGTCATTTTCTGCTACAATACGAATACATATGTGAATACACTTTGCTTGTCTATGGATAAGGAGCAATCCCGCCTAGGCGGGATTTTTTGTGCCTTCACCTATAAAACACCTCGCGCTTTAACAACTGAATAACTACCATAGAGCCGTGTACTGTGCTCTGCACAAGTACGCGGACATCTAAATACAATTCAAAGAGATGGTAGTACCGTTTTTAACTTTGAGATAAATCTTTTGGATTTAAAACTCTTTTTGAGAGTTTGATCCTGGCTCAGGATGAACGCTGGCGGCGTGCCTTAAGCATGCAAGTCGAACGATTTCAGTAGCAATATTGTTTTAGTGGCAGACGGGTGAGTAATATATAGGAATCTACCTCTACGTGGGGGATAGCTCGCCGAAAGGCGGGGTAATACCGCATATGGCCTACGGGTTAAAGACCTTAACCGGTCGCGAAGAGAGGAGCCTGTATCCTATCAGCTAGTTGGTGAGGTAATGGCCCACCAAGGCT
>CAZGNX010000005.1:0-32757 GCA_964527065.1 uncultured Pseudomonadales bacterium | reverse complement strand
TTCGTGACTCATCTTGACTCCTTGCGGAGTCCAAAAGGTATCGTGTCTTATTCAACATTTTCTCATATATAATCAAGAAAATATGGCCGATGAGCAAGTCGACATTGTTGACAAAAACAACCAAGTTATCGGTACAACCTGCAAGTCTATCGCCCATAGAGACGGGCACCTCCATCGTATTGTAATTGCCGAGTTAGTCAATCAAAAAGGCAAGTATTGCTTCGTCAAACAAGCAGGGGACAGACAAGATCCCGGACAGTTTGTTTCTCCGATTGGCGGTCATGTTACCGCGGGAGAAAATATCGAGAATGCATTAATTCGCGAATGCCAAGAAGAAGTAGGATTTACTCCAAAAACTTACAAATGTATCGGGTCTACGATTTACAATCGCCACGTCATAGGTCGTCACGAAAATCACCTGTTCTTGGTATACGAAATCCAAGCTAAAGAGAGTCCCGTTCTCAACCACGAATCAGTCGAATTTCAATGGTTTTCTCCCAGAAAGATCAAAGAAACGCTTAAGTCCGATCCAAGGACTTTTGGTGCAGCCTGGCACCACGTTTTCAAAAACCTATATCCAAACTTGTATAATTAGATCCATGAGATCAACCAAAGAGTATCGAAGTCAACTCGAGGCTGCCTACATCCTACTCGAGGGGGACTCAACCTCGCTCGAAAAGTTCGAAAAAATCAAATCACTCATTAGTGGTATCAATCCCGACCTCGACAAAAAATTAGCTGCCGCCACCTCATCCCTCAACCATCTCAAAGCACTCTGGAACACCGACGTCATTCATTTTGCCTCACATTCGCTCCCCGCAACAACTCCCAAGGAGAAGAAAAGGAAGAAAGCCCTCCTTCTTTTCATCGCCTCATGGAAATCATTAAAAAGCGAATTCATGCGAATACAAGGTTATTATGAGACGTCTACAGTTAACCCTGCATCCACTACCGCAGTAGTAGTCAAAACAGGCCTCTTTGCCAAAGGGCCTTTTGGTTTGATCACCCTTGCTGCTATCGCTGTCGTTGGCGTTGGTCTGCTCCTGCGCCAAGCCACCACGACCGTCACCATAGAGAACAGTGGTTGTCCGCCCCTGACTGTACCCGAGCTACCCTACAAGATCCCTGGCCTACTCTTGCCGGCCAGCCCCATCACGGCAGGCACCTCCGCCGCAGCCAAACTCCCCGCACTCTCCGTCGCCGTGCGCGCCTCCTCCTCTACGATTTCAGCCACCATCCTCGGTCAGACTGGTATCTACTCCTTACCCGCCCGCGTCACCGACGTCCGCTTTGACGGCAATTCACTCCTTAATACCAGCACCACGCTCAAGCTCGCTACAGCAGAGTCCCATACACTACTGATTCAATGTCGCTAGAGTCGTAGACGTATAATCAATCTATGCCTTCTTCAGACAGCTATACAACTCTTCAGTATATCCGCGATATTACCCACTATATCCTCCCATATAAAAGGCAATTCTTTATCGGAGTATTTTTTCGCTTTACGAGCGACATCGCTCGCCTCGTTCCGCCCTGGGCTATTAGCGTAGTAGTTTTACTGCTCTCAAATTCTGCAGGGAGTGGATTCAACCAAAACGAGCTCATGCGAACTCTAATCATCTGGGCACTCGCTGCCGCCTACTTCTCCTGGACTCACAATCTCTCAAAATATTTTGGCTTCCAGGTAGCCGAAAAAGCTAGCTTAGACCTCTACAAAGACGCACTTTCTCACCTCTTCCGCCTCGATCTATCTTGGCAGGAAACCGAAAATAGTGGTGCCAAGTTAAAAAAAATTGACAAAGGTCTAGACGGAGTCAATATCACTATTCGCCGCATTTTTGATACGCTAATCGAAGTAGTAGTCAATACTGTAGGTACAATTCTTATCTTCACCACTCACGATTGGAGGTTGTCCCTCGCTTTGATCTTTTTTGCTGTGAGTTACTTTACGCTTGGCACACTCTTGCTCAAGCGGGCAGTCGGACAGGAACGGATTGTCAATAAAGCTTTTGAAAGTCTAGGCTCTTTATCATTTGAATCAGTCAACAACGTTCAAACGATCAAAGCCATGGGTATCGATGCCGGGATTCTCCGAGCCATCAAAGACAAAGTGAATTACTTGGTGCTAGATATCAACAAGCGGATTACGTATTTTCAGTGGCGTGGTATAGCGCTATATGGATTTGAATCCGCATTTTTACTTACCATAGTTACCTGGATAGTCTATGGTATCATCCACAGTCGCTACGATGTCAGCGTATTTGTGCTCTTTATTGGTTTGTATCGGCGCATCAACACTTCAGTTGAGGAACTCACAGAGACCACTCAGCAACTTGCCCTAGCCAAGATCTGGGTCTCCCGCGCCATGACCATTCTCCGTCTCAAACCTACAATTGAGAATGCGTCTAGCGTCGCCATACAACAAGACTATCCAGCCAACTGGCAAAAACTGGTTGTCAGCCACGTTGACTTTGCTTACAAAAAGAGTCACATCTTACAAGACGTATCCTTCGAGCTAAATCGGGGAGAAAAGGTAGGTATCGTCGGCTTATCCGGCGCGGGCAAATCAACATTGTTCAAGCTCCTCCTCGACCTCTACGAGAACTATGAGGGCTCAATCTCGCTCGATAGCCTACCACTCAAAGAAATTAAGCGGCAGTCCTACATCGATCACGTCTCAGTCGTCCTCCAGGATACCGAACTTTTTGACATGAGTCTGCGCGAAAACATCGAACTCGCAAGGCCTACCCGGTTATCACAATCACATACTGAGCTAATGGCTGCAATCAAGGATTCTCATTTGGAAGAGGTGGTCAAAGATTTGCCTAGTGGCATCGATACTTTAATTGGCGAAAAGGGCTTCAAGCTCTCCGGTGGTCAGCGCCAGCGCCTGGGCATCGCCCGCGCGCTTTACCGTCAGCCCGACATCTTACTCTTAGACGAGGCCACCTCGCACCTTGACGCCCACTCTGAAAAAGAAATCCAGAAAGCTTTAGTTGAAAATATCGGCAAATTTACAACCATCGTCATCGCTCACCGGCTCTCCACCATCAAAGCCATGGACAAAATCGTCGTGCTCGAAAAGGGGAAAATTGTCGAAGTGGGTAGTTTTGACGAGTTACTGAAAAAAGGTGGTCAATTTGCCACCATGTGGCAAGAGCAAAAAATCTAGCTCACAGTGGGCCACTTGGACACAATCAACATGTCGCCATATTTCTTGGGCATCTCGGTCCAAATCGCCTCGGTTACAAACGGCATAAAGGGGTGGAGGAGTTTGAGCCCATTGAGGAGCACGTGGCGCAGTACCGAAAGCGCCACGTTCTGGTCCGCCCGGTCCTTAACACTTTCAATATACTTTGCCGCTACCTCGTCCCACATAAAATGGTAAATCGTATCCGCCGCCTCGGCAAACCGGAATTTTTCTAGTAAGGTATCCACTTTTTTGATCGTCGCATTAAGTTTTTTGATGATCTCTTTATCTTCTTTTATCAGTCCTTTCATCTTCGATTCATACCATGCCAATTCTTTGCCGTACTGTTGTGACATCATCTGGTAGAACCTAGCCATATTCCAGAGCTTGTTGCCAAAGTTGCGGTACGCGATGATCTTGTCCTTGGGGAAGGCAAAGTCTTTGCCCGTGGCGGTCCCCGCAATCAGCCCCATACGCAAGGCATCCACTCCGTACTGCTCCATATATTCGTCAGGATTGATCACATTCCCTAGCGACTTACTCATCTTGCGTCCGTCAAGCGCCCGCACCAGTCCGTGGAGGTAGACGTACTCAAACGGCGGTTTACCCGTGAGATAGATCCCAAACATGATCATGCGTGACACCCAGAATCGGATGATCTCCCACCCGGTCTCAAGTACAGAAGTGGGGTAGAATTTTTTGAAATCCTCGCCGCCAGGGTAGTGGAGTGTCACGAGCGGCCAATGTCCACTACTAAACCACGTATCAAACGTATCAGTCTCTTGTATCCATCTCCCATCATCTGGTGGATTCGCGCCAATATAAATTTCTGGATTATTCTTATCATCATAGACCGGGACAATAAGTTGCTGTAAACCTTGATTAATTTCTTCAAAACTTAACGGAATTTTTTCACTACCTCCCAAGGGAGTAGCTCTACCCGAGATTATTTGATCTATAGTTCCATGAAATTGACCCTTTTCATTAACAACGTTGACAGCCAAACGTTGTTCATTCCCATCAACCTTGTACCAAACTGGAATTCTAATCCCCCACACCACTTGCCGACTGATGGGCCAGTCATGCATCTCCTCCATCCATTTGGTATAGGTAACCTCTCTCCATTTAGGGAAGATCTTGACCTTGCTTTTCTTCACCGCCTCAAGCGCCGGCTTTTTGAGTTTATCCACCTTCACGAACCAGTTAGGCAAGATCATGGGTTCGATATCGTGTCCGCCCTTGTAGCACACAGTCACCGAATGCACGTACTTGTCGTTAATCTTCTCAACGAGTCCTTTTTCTTGTAACCTAGTCACTACCGTCTCGCGAGCCCTAGCCACACTCATCCCAGCGTATTCACCGGCCGCGCTAGTCATTTTGCCATCCATCCCGATCCCCACCACAATCGGCAGCCCATGCTTCTTAGCCGCTTCGTAATCAGTTTTGTCATGAGCTGGGGTCATCTTGACTACTCCCGTCCCAAACTTCGGATCCACGAACGTGTCAGTAATGATCTCCATGACCTTGCCAGTCAGAGGGTTCTCGAGCTTGCGCGAAACCAGCCAATGATTCTTCTTGTCTTTGGGGTGTACCGCCAGGTGAGTGTCCAACATGATCGGCTCTGGCCGCGTGGTTGCCACGACGATATATTCGGGCTCTTTGCCCTTGCGATCCAAGAGAGGGTAGCGCACATAGTAGAGTTTGTCGACCCGCTCTTCGTGGAGAATCTCAAGATCCGCAAACGTTGTCCCGCACTTGGGGCAGTAGTTCACCAGGTAGTTGTCGCGATACACGAGTCCCTCCTTGTGCATGCGTGCGAATGTCTCATAGACAGTCGCGATCACGTGCGAGTCGAGGGTAAAGGTGTAGCGGCTCCAATCCACTGAAGCTCCCATCTGTCGTATCTGTCCTTCAATGACTGATTTATTGCCCTGCACAAATTCCCAGATATTCTGATACAGCGTTTGCCGGTCAAACTGGAATCTAGATTTACCCTGCTTCTTAAGCTCCCGCTCGTAGGTAATTTGTGTCTCAAATCCGGCGTGATCCGTCCCAGGGATCCAGAGCGTCGGATCGCCCTTCATCCGGTGGTAGCGGATCATGAGGTCTTCGATCGCAATCATCAGCACATTGCCCATGTGCATCTTGCCCGAGGCATTGGGGGGGGGGAGGACAATGGTAAATGGCTTTTGGGCTTTGCCTGCCGTAGCTTTAGCGAAGGAGGGTGCAAACGCCCCGCTAGACTCCCACATTGTATAAATGTCGGCCTCTACCTTTTTGTGTTCAAACTTAGATTCCATCACCATATTTCCAGATTGTACCACTCTCCAGTGGACAGAAGCAGTATAATAAACCCACTATTAGCTATACATGGAAGGTAAAAACCTATGATACCCATGGAATTAAGGACTCAAACTCAGGATGGTGGCGCCACAACCACCAATAGTGGTAGCGGAACCGGTGAAGGTACAACTACTCATGGAGGGGGGGGTACAATAGTTGAGCTCCCAAGTGCGCCAAAGGCAAAGTAGCTACTGACCCATCGTTCCCCGCAAATAGACATTCTGCCACGGTCGATACGCGCTCGTAAACGTTTTTTCTTGGAGTATCTCACCGTCTCGTGTGACCTTGTACTCAAAACTTGTCCGCGCTCCCCACGCCGCCCAATCTACTTGTTTGACTACGCCAGCAGGCAGCGTCGGATCATCTTGGTAGAGATCGGGGGGAGGAGGGGAGATACCCCACACCTTGGGCTCAGACACAGTAGCCACCCGCCCATCACTGGTCCCATAAATCTCTACAATCAGGTGCAAAGTTTTGGGATCGTTAATTGTTTGGATGAGGATGTGCCCGGGAGTATCGTTTTTGAAACGGAGATCTTTGCTCGGCGAGTAAACAGTTGCGTCCACCCCAGGCTTACTATTTTGCTCATAATATCCCACGCGGTACGCATGCGCCCACCGCTCGACTATCGGCAATCCGCCGTTCATCGCGGCGCGGAAGAGGGTAGTCGAGACCTGGCACACGCCGCCCCCATCCCCGAGTTGTGTCCGCCCTCCCGAGATCACATATGCCGTTTTGTAGCCGGTGGCGCCATTAATCTCTCCCACTTCGCGGTTAAAGGAATACTCCTCGCCCGGGGGGATGAGCGCGCTCTGCGTACGACTTGCTGCAAGCCCCACATTGTATATGCGATTTGCAATCGAGTGAGCATAGTAACTCTCCCCCCTCCCGATCCGTTCACGGATCCCCAGTTCATTCACCTTGTCAGTAGTCACTGCCGGTGGAGTACGCGTGACCACAATCTCAATCGTTTCGTGTTTATTCTCTTCATTCAACAATTTTTCAATTGTTGTTTGAATATTGGTTGAAGTAGCTTGGATGTTCACTTCAATCCCATCCTTGCCAGGTGCAAATTCCTTAACTTCCCCATTTTCAAACACAAACCTTGCATCTTGCGGCTCTTTGTGCAAGCTCTCTCCAAGCCCTATTACATACTCAGCCACTGCCTCAGTGTCCAAAACCGCCCCCTCACCAGTAGTAGAAAGCCAATCGATGAGCTCGCTCCCGCGCAAAACGATTCGCTCATCATCTAGGGTCAATGTCAAAGTAGATCCTATCAATCGTTCTGCCCGCTGTTGTAGATCACCCAACTGCTCTTGCGTCAACTGTCTCTTGACTTCCCTAGTCGGGATCGCAATTGCTTCACTTGTCAGGTTACTATAGTGCTCACGCCAGGCTTGGTCTAATGCCACCTGGTCAATCAGTATGCCATCACTACCTTTGGCTATTGTGACAACTTTGTCTTTGATGCTCACCTCGGCTGCCACAGGCTCAATCTCAATCGTGCTCGCGATATCACTAATAAATTTTTCTAACTCTTGTGTTTTCCCCTCAGCCAATTTGAGCGGATAATTAGTCTTTTTGTTTAACAAAACTAGCAAGTAGTCCTGCCAAGCGAGTCTCCGCCCGTAGTGGTAACCCTCGTTTAGACTCTGTTCAATCTCATACACAACAGCCCCTATAGGTGCTTGCCAGCTACTTCCGTTATAACTTATCTGCGCCTGGTAAAGACTCGTCGCTTGCCTGACCTTGACTTCGGCAGCCTCGCGGGTGAGACCCGAGACGTCGACGTGTCCGATCGATACCCCAGGATAAAACTTGCTATGCCAAACCAATCTGGCCACTGCCAAGAGGAGCGAAAGTCCCGCCAAGACTCCCAGCACAAAGAACCGCAACTGAGAAATGGGAGACGGGGCGAGTGATCGCATCACCACTTTTTTGGATCGTTTAATTTTTTTCATGTTTGATATGATGGTATCATGGCCAAATTTCCTGACCCAACCAAAGACTATGCGGGTGCGCCTGTTGAAGGCGCCATCAACCTCGCACCACCCGCCCAAGCCACCTCCCAAGTGACTGCCCCACCTCCACCACTATATGTGGCTCCAACCCCACCCTCGGTGCCGAGCCCTGAGCCGCAAATAGCACCTCAACCCACTCCATCCTCATCACCTTTCCGCAATCTTATCCCTATTCTGATCGGCCTTGCCGCAATAGGACTGTTGGCCTACTTAGGGTTTGCCATTTTACCCCGCTTCTTCCAGAAGACTGAAGAGGTTACGCTCAACTACTGGGGACTCTGGGAGCCCAGCTCAGTAGTGCAGGGGGTGATAGCCGACTACGAAGCCGCCAATCCGGGAGTTAAAATTACCTATTCAATGCAATCTCCTAAGAACTATCGCTCTCGCTTCTTGGCGGCCGCAAACTCCTCAACTGCTCCAGACATCGTGCGGATCCACAATACCTGGCTCCCCATGCTCAAAAAAAATCTCTCCCCCGCACCAGAAAGCGTGCTTAGCGCGAGCGACGTAACAGACTATTATCCTGTCGTACAAAAAAACTTTGTCAGCGGTGGCAAAGTCTATGGACTCCCCCTTGAAATTGATGGGCTTGCTCTGCTTTACAACAAAGACATCTTAAATGAGGCAGGAGCCCAGCCGCCCGCTGACTGGAACTCACTGCGCAAGCTCGCTTTTGATCTTACAATTACAAATCCAGATACAGACATCATTGAGCGCGCGGGTGTGGCTATGGGTACAACAAATAACGTCGAACATTGGTCTGATATTTTAGGATTACTCATCCTTCAAAATTCTGGCAACCCTGGTAAACCCAGCGAGACAGCGGTACAAGACGCCATTACTTTCTATACCATCATCACCACAGGCGACAAATCCTGGGATACGAGC
This sequence comes from uncultured Pseudomonadales bacterium, assembly GCA_964527065.1. Lineage (GTDB taxonomy): Bacteria > Patescibacteriota > Microgenomatia > UBA1400 > UBA12108 > CAJAUT01. Next base: position 24,315 of record CAZGNX010000005.1, on the reverse strand, counting down.
CAACCCAACTCTGTCTACGCCTTTGCCACAGGCACCGTAGCCATGATTTTGGCCCCAGCTTGGCAGGTCTCTGAGATCAAAGCGATCAATCCCAACCTCAACTTTGGGGTTGCCCCCGCTCCTGTTTTGCCTTCAGCCAATATTGCTTGGGCTACGTACTGGGCCGAGGCTGTCCCCGCCACGAGCAAGCATCCAGAAGAAGCGTGGAAGTTCATCAAATATCTCACTTCATCCGAATCTCTACAGAAGATGTATGCCGGCGCCAGCCAAATCCGCACACTCGGTGAGCCATATCCACGCACAAGCATGGCAGGATCTCTAGCCAACGACCCCCTTGCCGGTCCTTTTATCACTCAAGGTCCTATTTATACATCGTGGTATCTGGCTGATCGGACGTATGACGAAGGCATCAACGACGAAGCGAGCAAATACTATGAGGATGCCATCAATGCCATTGTGGATGGCACGACCGTAGGAGCCATTCTCAAAACTCTTGACGAAGGCGTGACGCAGGTCATGGCCAAATATCCCGAGGCCAAATGAATCTCGCTCAGGCGGTCCTCGCCACGCTCAAGTACTGCGACCATTTTGACTTCCCCCTAACTCTTGCCGAGGTGTATACGCGCTTAATTCGCGCACATGCAAGCCAAAGGGAGTTGCTGAATCAAATCCAACCACTAATTAAGCTAAGGCGTATTGAAAAAACAGGGGAGTACTATCATTTGCCCGAGCGCCGTACTATTGTGGCGCGACGTGCCAAACGCTACCTAGACTCTGCTCCACTACATAAGCGGGCCCATCAACTCGCTGATCAGCTGGGGAGCATCCCGGGTGTCCTCGCCATCTATCTCACGGGCTCCCTCGCGATGCACAATAGTGGATCTAACGCTGACATCGATTTCATGATTATTACCCGGCCCAACCGACTCTGGACCACTCGCTTGTTGCTCACCGTCTACGCCGAGATCTTGGGGTTGCGTCGTCGTCCCTTCAGCGCTAACACTTCTGGCAAATTGTGTCTCAATCTCTACCTAACCCCTAATTCCTACTTACTGATTCCCGGAAAACGCTCTCTCTATACCGCCTACGAACTCATCCAAGCCGTCCCGCTCTACGACCCCCAAAACACGCGCGCCAACTTACTCGCCGCCAATTCATGGATTGCCGACTTCCTCCCCAACTATCCTATGAAGCCTGACGTTACAAAGTTACGAACCTTGCAGAATGCGAGTGCTCGTAACTTCTGGGACCTGCTCGAAAAAATCGCTTATCACCTCCAACTCGCCTACATGCGCCGCAAAGTCACTCGCGAATATATTACCCAAAACGCCGCCTTCTTCCATCCGCACGACCCGAGTCCTAAGGTAAAATAGCGCCATGATCTACACAATCAATTCAATAGCTCCGGTTTGCGCTAAACTGTCTATCATTGGCCATAAGCTAGTCCTCGCCACGGGCTTCTTTGACCTGCTCCACAGCGAACATGCCAAGTTTTTGCAACAAGCCAAAGCGGCGGGAGATATCCTCATTGTCGCCGTCGAGTCCGACGCACGAGCGCGGGCAGTCAAAGGTGAGGGGAGGCCAGTTGAGCCACAGCTTCTCCGTTGCGATAAAGTGTCACAGTGTCACGGTGGTACAGTCGTAGATTACGTTATCGCCCTGGGTGACGACTTCAACAATCCCACAGCCTACGAGAGTCTCATGAGAGCCGTCCGTCCTCATATTTATGCAGTTTCTAGTCACACTTCCTACCTAGATCTCAAGCAAAAGTTAACTAAAAAGTATGGCGGCAAGCTAGTTGTCGTACATGAATTCAACCCGAAGATCTCTACCACCCAGATTATCAATGACAAAGTGGTCTAATAGTTTTATGGTTTAATTACCCATATGTTCGAAACATACATCTACGCCCCCTTTTTTAACATTCTTGTCGGACTCTACGTCGCCTTGGGTGCCATCTCTCCTGACGCCGCCGATATGGGCGTAGCCGTCATTATCTTCTCACTCGTCATCCGCGTTCTTTTATTCCCCCTCACCCTTGCCGGCGAGCGCTCCGAAGCAGATAAGAAAAAAATCGTCGAACGAGTACTTGAGGCCAAACGACTCTACGCGCATGAGCCTATCCGCCAACGTGCAGAAATCAAACAGATTATGCGCGCCAACACGACGAGCGTCATCGCCACAACCGCCAACCTTCTCATTGGTCTGGGTATTATCCTCATGCTCTACCGCATCTTTACCACCGGCCTAGAGGGTGCTGACTTCTACCTCCTCTACGACTTTATGCCTCATCCCGACCACATCAATCTCTTGTTTCTAGGCAAATACGATCTTAGTCATACCAACTCCACCCTCAACTTGCTCCAGTCCGTCATGATTTTTGTTGTTGAGGTCTTAGTGGCCCTGCGCTCGCCCTTCCCCATTTCGCGCAAAGATAAGGCGCTTCTGCAAATTGTGCTACCCCTTGGCTCGTTCATTATCTTTATGTTCCTGCCCTCAGGCAAAAAACTCTTTGTCATTACTTCACTGGCTTTTTCTGCCGTCTACAACTCCATCAAACTCCTCCAGGAGTGGGCAGACAAACTCGCCGTCAAGTATACACCGAAATCACCTGAGGGAGACCAACCAAACACCCCAACAACTCCTCAAAGAGAAGCAGTGAACTCAAGTGTCACAACAAATGAGCCAGGTAAAAGCGTTCTTGCCAACCAAACCCACGATTAACTCGTCGGTTTGACTTTATCATATAATATGATAAAATATTCCAGCTATAAGAGAGAAGTTGGCATGGTGGCTGGTTGTAAATGCAATGACAGCAACGAGGATACCAGTAGGTATCGCGATCGGCGCCGCCACTGCGAGCGGGGACTCCGCTAGTGCACTTACTCTTATGACAGTCGGCGCTATTTCAGAGTTTGACGGAAGAATTGCTGAAAAAAAAGAGGTCGTCACTAATTTTGGCGATCATTTTGATATGTTTGCCGACAGTTTTTATTTACTCAATACAATGTACTTTGTCTATAGCCTTATAGCTTCGGTAATCAATAAGCCACTCCCAATAGAATATTTCAGGGATCACCTATTTGAGTTCACAACGATTCTTCCCATACTAGCCTACCCCTTCTACGACATTATCCTTACAAAGGAGTTGGACCTAGCAGTTATTCAAAAAGTTGTTAACATCTTCAAACACAGCTAGTTTTTTGAAGAAACCCCGGTCCCTCACCAGTCCCTCAATTGAAAAAGTCCTATAACTGCGATACACTTCGCAACTATGGCATTCAAAGAGTTGGCCGCATATTGCGTGGTAAACGGGTTAACAATTGCGAGACCAATCCTGGGATTTTTAGCTAGCCAATCTATCTCGTCATCGCAGTGGGGTAACGCGTCTGGGTACGCCCTCCTTGGCGTAGCCACAGAAGTAGACGGCACTCTAGCAGAAAGGTTCGACGTAGCATCTGAATTTGGATTTAAACTAGATTGTCTTTGTGATGCAATTTACGGCACCCTGATTATAAACGAGCTAACGAATCAAATTCTCTCAATTGACAACACAGCTTCTCAAGACTTTATGTGGATATCAGCTATGATAATGGGAGGATATTTTACCCTCGTAAGAGCCGGCCACAGACGTCATACTACATAAATGGTAAAACAAGCTCTGTGTATTACCCAATAAGTGCTACAATACCTGCTATATGTTCGACAATTTAGTCGTGTCTTTCTTGGCTGATGAAGTGGTGGGGGGATTCTTCATCTCTGTCCCGCCCGGTCACATTGCCTGCATCTATGACCGTGGCCGCGGAGTCCTCAAGACAGTCTATGGCCCCGGCCTCCACCTCAAAATACCCTTTTGGCAGGTCGCCAAGCTCTTTAACGCCCAAGTCCTCGAGTATACGATTCACAAGGGCTTTGACCTCAAGAATCGCGAAATACTTGGGGATGAGCCCATCAAGTCCACAACAAAAGATGGTGTCCCAGTGGTGGTCGAGGGATCCATCCTCTTCAAAATTGACAAAGCCAACGCACCCGAGCTCTGGGAGAACATCGGCGAGCACTTCGTCTCCAAAGTAATCCGCCCCTTTAGCCGCTCCAAAATTTCGGCTATTTTCTCAACAGTCGACGCCAATGTTGTCAAAAACTCGCGCGCTAGCCTCGAGAAAACACTCAAAGAAGAACTCAATCTCGCGTTCCAGGATCGTGGACTCATCTGCGAAGGCGTTTTGCTCTCCGAGGTGGCAGTAGGGTAAGATACCTACATGAGTAGGGTCAAAGTTACCGAATATACTGCCAAACACGCTTTACTCCCCAACTACTTAGGTTTTCCCGCCACACCCTCTACGAGTAGTAAAGAACTCCAGGCAGTTTTCGCAGGCACCAACCTTGTCGTCAAAGTCGACCAGGGGATCAAAAAGCGCGGCCTGCAGGGATTAGTCAAGGTAAATGTGACCCCTTCCGATATTCCGACAATTATCAAAGGATGGGCACAAAAGGGTTGGTCCAATTTCCTGGTGGAACCTGTCATCGAGCACGGGAGGGACGCTGAGCACTATCTTGCGCTCGAGCGCGTCCGCGCGGGATGGCAAATCTCGTACTCAGACCAAGGGGGGATCGATGTAGAGAAAAACTGGGACAGCGTCAAATCCATAAACTACCCAGGTTCCGAACTTCCCAAAGAGTTCAAAACCTTTGTTCTCACCCTGTTACCACTCCTCGACACTAATCACATTGCCTTCCTGGAAATGAACCCGGTACTTATTCGTGGCACTGAGCTCATCCCTCTCGACATGGCAGCGGAAGTCGATAACGTCGCGAGCCCGCTCCCCATGCTCGAGGATCGTATCCAGAGTGAGGTCGAGCGCAGCATTGCGCGACTCGATGCCGCAACCCCCGCCTCGCTCAAATTCAAACTGATCAACCCCGAGGGTCGCATTTGGATGCTCCTCTCAGGTGGTGGTGCCAGTCTCGTGCTAGCTGACGAGGTAGCCGATCAAGGGATGGGGGCAGACCTCGCCAACTACGGCGAGTATTCGGGAGCTCCTACCGACGATGACGTCTATTCATATACCAAGATTCTTCTTCACCAAATGCTTCATCGTCCATCGACCATTGGTCATCATCCATTGGCTCTAGTTATCGCCGCCGGTATCGCCAACTTTACAGACGTCGCCAAAACCTTTCGCGGCATTATCCGGGCTATTGATGAAGTAAAAACAGAGCTCAAAAAAGCCAAAGTAAAGGTGTTTGTTCGCCGCGGCGGCCCCAACGAAGCTAAGGGACTCAAGATGATGACCGACTTCCTCAAGAGCGCTGGTATCCCCCATATCGTGCACACCCATGTGACTCCGATCACAGAGGTGATCTCCGAGGTCAAAGCATACCTGTTTCCTGTAAGGTCTGACCTTGAAGGAAGAGCCCAGCCCGACATCAAAAAATCAAACGAGAGGGAAGGTCAGACCTTAAAGGATCTCATATGATGCAAATTCAAGAGATTCGCAACAAAACCAACCTAATAGTCGTCTTAGGTGAACACCGCGAGATCATTCAATCCATGCTTGACTTTGACTACTTATCAGGCAAAGGGGAGGGGAGCATCATTGGCATTGTCACAGGACGCCGCGGCTTTGCCAAATATTTCTTTGGGCGCCGAGAAATTCTCATTCCAACCTTTACCACCCTACAAGGTCTGACCTTGAAGGACGAGCCCAACCCGAAGGGAAGGTCAGACCTTAAAGTAAATTATTGGTTCTTCAACAACCTCTCTGGCCGTCGCACACTCTCTTCTGTCCAAGAAGTTTTGCAAGCCCACTTTGCAGGCGGCATCATCTTTGCCGAGGGGGTGCCCGAACTCCACGCTCTCAAACTGATTGAACAAAACAATCAATTAATTATTGGTCCCGCTTCAGTTGGCCTAATTATTCCCGGTAGTCTCAAACTAGGCCCCATTGGTGGCATCACGCCCGCACAAGTGGAAGAAGGCAAGCTGATAGAAGCTGGCAATGTGGCCGTCATCTCTGGTTCGGGCGGTATGACCAACGAGTTAATTAATGTCGCCATCCAAGCCGGGCACCGCCTCTCCTTTGCGCTCTCCTATGGTGGTGATAGATTCCCACTGCTCTCCCCCCGCGACGCCTTCCTCCTCGCTGAGTCTGATCCAGAGACCAAGGCCGTTTTGTATTACGGCGAACTCGGTGGTGAAGATGAGTATGAGTTGGTCAAACTCAAAGAAGAGGGCAAGTTCACCAAACAGGTGGTCGCCCACATCGCGGGCACCGTGGCGAGCCTCTTCCCCGAATCTCCTCAGTTTGGCCACGCCAAAGCCAAAGCGGACAAAGAGCGCGTAACCGCCCCCGCTAAGCGCGCCGCGCTCAAATTCGCGGGTTTTGAGGTGAGCAATTCATTTACCGAATTTATCCATCTAGTATCAAATATCAAAACTAACCAATGACCATAGACATCCAGCGTTCAGGCATAGAACGGAGCACACCAAACGAAACAATATTGCTCCCAAAAGATGTACCAGAAAAATTCGTGGCTCAGGCAAAGTTAGCGATAACTTACTTTAACCAATTAGAGGGAGGAAAACCCAATTCAGATAATCAGCAATTTGCACAAACAGTAGCCATGTCAGGCTTTGTAGGTAGTCTAAAATCTCGTGATTCTGACCTATACGACTCTTCATTTCCCCCATGGCTCAAAAATTTGCGCACCGCAGAAGTATCGGGTCGTATGCAAACAATCAAGCCAGAGATTGCCACGATGTATGACGAATGGGTAGCAGTTAGGGGCGGCACCGCAAGAAAAGATGTGCAGGGAGAGTATGTCGACTTTGCCAAAGACACTCCGCCACAATCCCAAACCGCCATCACTGCATTTAAGGCATATATGCCCACATCCAAGACTTCCGACGAGTTGGAGTCAATCCTCTCGGGGCTTGCTGATGCCAAGCTTCACCCACACACCATGAAACTAGCCACTCAAGCCAATAGATTGGTGATGTACTATCAAACTACAGCAAGGGAAGAGGTTGTTGATAAATTACATGAGTTGGGCGTACAAGAGATCAAGCAGGATTCAATACGCATCCGTGAGGACGAGGGGAGAGTCACAATCCGCGTGCCTGCCTCAGCCGATGTCGCCCTAAGCACGGCTTACAATTTGTCGTTTACCCAAGATCAGTATGACCCACAAATCTTTCTCAAAACTTATCTGAGACAATGTTACTATTGGTATCGCAACCCAGCAGACCCCAACTGGCTATCTTTTATCCCGTCTGACATTCCAGACGAAGAGCTACCGTCACAGCATCTTACTGAAGCAAAGACGATTGATACACCCATTATTTACATCCCACCACGAACCTTGAATATATAGCGATACTCTGGTTACAAAGATCCGTCCTTTGTAAAACGAAGAACGGATCTTAAAGCCTGCTGTATACTCAAAATATGCAAGATCTTTCAGGCCGCACCCACTCGCTCTTTACCTCCACCATCAGCGGTGATGTAGACGGCGAAACTATGGTACTGGGTCAACCACTGGTCAAAGTGGCGACCGACCATTCACTTGCTTGGATTGTCGGCTCTATATGGCTTGGCAAACCGCTCAAGTCTAAAAAAACTGAAGAGGTCATAGATCTCGCCCTCCGTCTCTTGGTTGATAACGGCCCCTATGTCTCAGGTGCCGTCAATACCATTATTAGTGCCCGCGCCGGCAAAGACCTCGTCTCTTCGCTCGTTTCCGGCCTCCTTACGATCGGTCCGCGCTTTGGTGGGGCTGTCAATGGGGCCGCCAAGATTTGGTTCGAATCTGTAGGGGCAGGGCTTGCCCCTGCCCTGGTTGTTGAGGATTACGCCAAACGCAAAGAATATATCTTTGGCATCGGTCACAAAAAATATCGGATAGACTCCCCTGACCCGCGCGTCTCACTCATCGCCAAGCTCTCTGGCAACACCCCACACCCACACCTCGACTTTGCCCGCGCCGTAGAGGCTATCACCACGGGCAAAAAACCCAACTTGATCCTCAATGTCGACGGCGCGCTCGCCGCCGTGATGCTCGATCTCCTGGTTCACGAAGAGAAACTAGATAAAGACGAAATCTGCGGATTGATCGAAGGCGAGTTTTTCAACGCTATCTTCGTCCTCTCTCGCTCGGTAGGCTTCATTGCCCATTATCTAGATCAAAAGCGCCTGGGAGAAGGCCTCTTCCGCCTCCCCGACGACCAAGTCCTCACCAAGTATCGCACTTTGATCTAGCCTGTGGTGAGCCTGCCTGCCCTGAGTCCGTCGAACGGGTCGAACCATTGACAACTTTATGTCTTCTAAGTTAATATAGCACTCGTATCACACAAGTGCTAACAACACAGCATATTTGATTATTGGTTATTGTAATTTAATTATTACGACTGAAAGGAGTCTATATGCAACTAGATCCCAAAAAATTAACCCCCATGCCTGGCTACGTACTCGTAGAGCCAGTCGAAAAAGCCACTCAAACTGCGGGAGGCATCTACTTACCCGATAACGCCGGCGACAAGCCTCAGGCGGGCACTGTTCTCGCTGTAGGCGCTGACTGGGCTACCGAGCACGGTGCTACCCTCAAGTCTCCTGTCAAAGTCGGGGACCAAGTGCTCTACAAAAAGTGGGGTGGCAACGACGTCAAGATAGGCACTACCGAATACCAATTCCTCAAGTTTGAGGATATTTTAGCTGTTATCAAATAAGGAGAACTATATATGAGTGCAAAACAAATCATCTATGGCGACGACGCCCGCCAAAAATTATTATCTGGTGTCAACAAACTAGCCGCCGCGGTAGTCACTACTTTGGGCCCCCGTGGCCGCAACGTCGCAATCGACAAGAAGTGGGGTGCCCCCAACATCATCCACGACGGGGTCTCAGTCGCCAAAGAGATTGAGCTCGAAGACGCTTTTGAAAACATGGGTGCACAACTTGTCAAAGAAGCGGCAAGCAAAACCAACGACGCTGCAGGGGATGGGACAACTACCGCCACTCTCCTTGCACAGCAACTCATCTCCGCGGGCATGAAAAATGTTACTGCCGGCTCTAACCCTATGCTCATGAAAAAGGGTATTGATAGGGCAGTGGAAGCAGTTGTCACCGAGCTCAAACGCGTCAAAACTGATGTGAAAAAAGAGGATTGGGTCAAAGTTGCGACCATCTCTGCTCAGAATGAAGAAGTCGGCCAAAAAATCGCCGAGGCACTCAATTTGGTGGGCAAGGATGGAGTAGTAGAAGTCGAAGAATCCAAGGGGTTTGAGATCGAAATCGAACACAAAGATGGTATGGCCTTTGACAAAGGCTACGTCTCTGCCTACTTTGTCACCGACCCCAATCACATGGAGGCGGAGATGGAGTCTCCCTATATCTTAGTGACCGATCAAAAGGTCAGCAGTATCCAAGAGATGGTACCCTTTCTCGAGTCCTTTGTGAAAGTCAGTAAAAATCTTGTAATTATTGCCGACGATGTCGAGGGCGAGGCCCTTGCCACCTTGGTGGTGAACAAAATGCGCGGCACCTTTAACATCCTGGCTGTCAAAGCTCCCGGTTTTGGCGATCGCCGCAAGGCCATGCTCGACGATATCGCCATCTTGACTGGTGCGACCGTCATCTCAGCCGACATGGGTCGCAAGCTCGACTCCGTCAAGATCGAGGACTTAGGTAAGGCCGACAAAGTCGTGGCCTCCAAAGACGAAACCAAGATTGTGGGTGGCAAAGGCGACAAAAAATCCCTCGAAGCCCGCATCGCTCAGCTTCGCGCTGAGATCGAGACTACCGACTCGAGCTTTGACAAAGAGAAGATCAATGAGCGCCTGGCCAAGCTGACAGGCGGCGTGGCCGTCATCAAAGTGGGAGCGGCCAGCGAGATCGAGCTCAAAGAAGTGCAAGAGCGGGTCAAAGACGCGGTGGGGGCTACCAAGGCCGCAATCGAAGAGGGGATCGTCGCCGGTGGTGGTGTCGCCCTCCTGCGGGCCTCAGCGGTACTCGACAAGATGACGACTGTAAATGAAGACGAGGCCGTAGGCGTCAAGATAGTCAAAGCAGTCTTAGAGCAACCTCTGCGCTGGCTCGCCAAAAACAGTGGTGCCGACGACGGTTGGGTCGTCCGCCAAGTCTTAGATAACAAGAGTCAGAGCTACGGCTTTAACTCAGCCACACTTGAGTTTGGTGACATGCTCAAGATGGGTGTACTCGATCCGGTCAAAGTGACAAGGCACGCGCTCCAAAACGCAGCTTCAGTCGCGAGTATGGTGCTCACGACCGAGTGTCTCGTGACCGACGTCAAAGAAAAAGACAAAGCGCCCGCTGGTCCCGACATGGGCGGCATGGGTGGCATGATGTGATCTGGTAATTAGTAAAAACGGAAAAGCCCCTTGTATAAGGGGCTTTTTTGTGACACATTTAATGTATGAAACGTGCTGGGCGTAGTGTTGCATGGAAGAAAATTGTTCTCGTCATTGTCATAGGAGCGCTCGTCTTTACCGGTTATCGCTATCTCTATCCCGCCCAACCTGCTGACATATTCTTAGCGACCGAGCCACTCACCTATGGCGCGACCGAGATAACAGGCATACTCCAAGCGGGGATACTCAGCGATGGTGGGACACAGTCAATCATCGTGACCCCATCAGGCGCGCTCATCGAGCTCGATGTCGTCGCCGATCCACAACTCGTGGGCAGGACGGTATCTGTCCAAGGCGTGCTCTCACAACCGACAGTAGTTGGTGGGGCTCCATATATGCAAGTAACTGCCTTATATCCTAACTAAAAACCCATGAAAAAAATCAAGAGAATATCAAGACGGTCTCGCAAAAAATTCTCCTTTAAATGGTTGTTTTTCGTTGCGATATTTGCAGTAGGCGTCTCACTCTTTTCCGCCCTGTGGTCCGGCACTGGCCCACTCTCTTTCCTAGCCAAAACAGCCGATATCAATAGGCTAGAACCAGAGGAAGCTTGTTATATCAAAGGCGCCAAATACACATGGAACGGCAGTGCCTGCGTCCTCAAGAATGCTCCTGCTCCCGCCCCAGTTGTTCCTAGACAACCCGATCGGGTCGTCAGAGATGGCCAGGCAGATCCAGTCGTGAGACCTCCCGCCAATGCACCAGCCAACCTTCCCGCCAACCCCCCCGCCACGCTCCCAAGCAACAGGTCGACTTGTCAGGGTGGCGCCGCTGGCGTCAACATCCCAGACGGTGCCTGGGCCTCTACCGGTGCAGGATATGGCTGTAGTGGCGCCACCAATTGTCCTCAGCGCGAATGTACCCAATGTGTTAACGGAGTCTGGAAGGGGTCAAAAGCTTGTAATGTACAATACGCAGAAAATCCATCCAGTGTCGTGCTTCCAGTTGGAGCAGGAACAGAATATACAGACGGCAAGACCGCCGCGCAGGTCAGGGCAGACGCAGCCAATAATATTGCCCCACCCCCCCCAGCCAAAGCTGTTTGTTTCATCAAAAACGAGGCCGGAGTCTGGGTCAACGTACCCTCAGGCACCGCGCTCACCAACAATCAAGTATGTAGTGACGGCCAAACAGTATCCTCCGAAACGTATCAAACCGATAAGAATAAGGAATGTGAAATCTCCCTTGACAATGTTGGTGCCACCTGGAGTTCCACCACAAATACGTGTATCCCCAAAGTGCTCGACCCAAATGGGCCTATCCCCGGCAAGCCAGCCGCACCACAATGTGGTCCTGGCTTCACCCCTGACGACACCTTCTGCAAAGCCACCCTCTCCGGAGACCGCATGGACGATATCAATGCTAGCAACAAGGCTAGATGCGCTAGGGAACAAGGGGTGGCTGTTGATAAAGCAACATACGATCAAAATACTGGCCTTTGCCAAGCCCCCACCCCCGGCCGCCCCTTCGAGTGCAAGGATGGCTCAACCAACAGTCCGGATGGAAGAGGTTATGTCATATGTGGTGATAACGACCCAAAGACCAGCATACCCCTCGCCTCCTACAGATGGTGTCCAGACGGGCAATACTATAGCAACAATGACAAACAATGTGTGGCCCCCTCTCTCCGCGGCAACACGGGGACAATGGGAGCCATTTTTAACGGCAAACCCGCCTGTGAAGAGGTCTGTCGGGGTCAAGGGATGAAATGTGTTCAGCAGGTAAGTGCTAGTATCTTTGTGTGTGTCCAGACGCCAGTTGCTGTCGACGCAAAACTCTATTCAGGTCCGAGCTGTGAAGGCAAATGTAACGCCGCAACCCAAGTCTGTCAGTCAACAGGCGTTAGTGGTACTGGCGCCGGATATTTTTGTATAGATAAAAAAGATGCAAAGAAGCTACCAGGAGCCGAAATAACAGACGATCCAGATAGGTGTCAATTTGACGGTCATTTGGTCTCTCTAGGAAAATACAAGTGTTATTGTGACGCAACCAAAAGGGCTTATACTAACTGTTCAACTACTGGTGCACCATCCCTAACAACGGATACTCCCGCTCTCTCAGCCACACACAAAGCCAACTTACTCAATCCCAATATCCCTTGGGGAACCAACAATCCCGTCAAAGTTGCGGTTGGTGCACTCTGTCCCTTTGGCAGCAAAGACGAGGTGCGCTCTGCAGATGGCAAAAACGACCTCTGCTATCCAACGACCGCTCCAGCCACACCAAAAATCCGAGCCGGTGGAGTTTGTGAGTCAGGAGCCAACAGTGCCTGCGAGAGCAATGATTGCCGCTTCTTCACAGCTCCAGACGGTGAGAGAAATTGGTTCTGTATGGTCAAAGAATCGCTCGAAAGACATGCCTCTCCCGATGGAGTCAAAAATACGATCGAAGTCAATGGAGCAAACAAGACCTACAACAACTTTAGATGTTCAAAGCACTCTGACTGTCTCAGCGAGTTCTGTTCTGGCTTAGGTACGCTGAGCACTAATGAATGTAAGGACAACCCATTTACAGTTGGTGGGGTCGACAAAGCAGAGCTTAATAAAACTCATTCAAAATCAGGATGCGAAGCCTTAAGGAATAGTTTCCCAGGCCACATTTGTTCACCCATTAAGGGTACAGACAAGTATGGACTGGTAACTCCAGGGACCACAATCGACGAAGTCCCACCCACAACCACAGGCCTCAACACTACCTTAGACCCTAAGAATACTGGTGCAGGCAGTCAGGCGACTTGTGGACCAAACTTTATTAAAGACGGCAAGGGCGGCTGCAAAGCTAACGCGAACACGGTCATATTAGACCGCCAGGCGGCAAATTGCAACGGAGTCTACAACTACAATACGGGCATCTGTGATACCAGCAAACCCAAGCCAGCCACTCAAACCACCACCTTAACCCCAGATCTCAAGAGAGGTCCCTACATAGCAGCTAATGACCAAGATTACACCGGGTGTGCCCGTCACTTTAACACGAGCTGCGTAGTGGGACCCGATGGTAAACTATATCCAGCGACAACCCAGACATCTCTCGACACTTCCATGGCAGGCAAACAAGTCAAAGACGATAGCGAATGTGGTGACTTGGGCAGTTTTCTACAGAACAATATCAGGTATTGCAACGAACCCGTTATCACTCGAGAAGCACCTAACAAAGAGCCCACAATTATTGGCGACAATTCCTCAAGACAAGATTTAGAGATCGGCAGTCAATGTGGTTCATTTGGCTATCCCAGTTGTAACAGATGTGAGGGCGGAATTGCTACACAATATCAAGAAGGGCGACCCAGTCAAACACAAACGTACAACAAATGTGGTTCGCAAGCTCAGGTGCAAGAAATTTTGGACAAAGATCGTGTTCCAGAAAGACAACAAACAATTATCGGTGACAACACTTCCTCTCAAACTCTAAAAACTGGTGACGTTTGCAAAGACGGGATATTTAGCGCCGTCAAATGCAATCAGTGTCCCAAGGGCTTAGCAACCACAATTCAAGTAGAGGGAGGATCAATCCAAGTCTGTGGTTCCAAGGAAGAGGTTGCCGACATTGGTACAGCCAATGCCAACAAGGCTATGAAGCCGGGCAATACCATCACGGGCAATGCCACCATTGGTGGAGGCATCGGTTGTGCTACAGGCGCCACAGCCGGTGCGATTTACGGAGCAGTGGCAGGTTTTGGTGTTTTCTCACCAGGCACTGCACTTGTAGGAGGACTAGTTGGCTGTGGAGTAGGTTTAGTCGCTGGGGTGGGGATTGGTGCAACCTCCACTAATCTAGCAGAACCCTCAAACGTCAGAGCACTTAAGCAAGAGGGAGATTCTTGTGGCAGTAGAATTATTGGTTTATTTCCAGTAGAAAACATTGGAGGCAACGATACTTGTGGTAGCGGCAAATGTGAGTATCGTCAAGGAATCGCGGACAACGGGGTTGATGTATTTAGGTCTGGATATTACTGTGTTGAGTAAGGCAGTATTGGCATGACAAAACCTCACTACAAGCGTGTCCTGCTCAAGCTCGGCGGAGAATCTCTCCTAGGTGATCGCGAATATGGCATCGACCCCAAGGCAGCCACAGAGGTGGCCCAAGAGATCAAATCCGTGCGCGAGACAGGTACTCAGGTTGCAGTCGTCATCGGCGCCGGCAACCTCTTCCGTGGCGTCTCAGCCGCCGCAGGTGGTATCGAGCGCTCCACCGCCGACTATATGGGCATGCTGGCGACCGTTATGAACTGTCTCGCTCTCCAAGACGCCCTGGAGAAGTCAGGGGTCGACACTCGCGTCCAATCAGGCCTGGAGATGCCCGCCGTGGCTGAGCCCTATATCAGGCGTCGCGCGCTGCGCCACATGGACAAAGGGAGGGTAGTCATCTTGGCCGCCGGGACAGGCGCGCCGTATTTTACGACCGACACCGGAGCGGCCTTGCGGGCCCTCGAGCTCAATTGTGATGTGATCATGAAAGCCACCAAAGTTGACGGCATCTACGACAAGGACCCCAACAAATTCCCAGCCGCCAAAAAGTACCAGGAGCTCTCCTACATGGATGCCCTCAAGGAGCGTCTAGAGGTTATGGATACCTCGGCCTTTGCCCTCTGTATGGACAACAAACTCCCGATCATGGTCTTCAACTTCTTCGAAAAAGGCAACTCCAAGCGGGCGGTTACGGGCGAGAAAATCGGAACACTAGTCAAGTAATCAGATATCCAGACAACCAGAAAACTCAGACATCCAGATTTTCAGATAGCCAGAAAAATCAGATACACAGGATCTCTGGTTAACCGATTCTCCGGGTATTCTGATTGTCCGACTTACTGATTAGCCGAGACGTACCTCATCGGATTCACAGACTTATTGCCCTCATAAACCTCAAAATGGAGGTGATATCCGGTCGACCAGCCAGTCAGTCCGACGGTTCCAATATTCTCACCTATACGGACTTTTTGACCAGGGTTCACCCGTACTTCATCCAGATGTGCATAGAGCGTCGAAAGCGTCCCTGCATGGGCAATACGCACAAAGTGGCCATACCCAACCTTCATTTCCTTTACCTCGACCACTGTGCCCTCAGCCATGGTGTAGATAACTGTACCCTTGGGGGCCCGCAAATCTATCCCTGGATGCAGAGAATGATAGCCTTGCGACAATCCTAGAGTAGACTCTAGGGGGAACTGATACTGAGCTTTGGTCGTCATTACGATAGTGCTCAATCCTTCGACTTGCTCTGTCTGGATGACGGTATAATCAAACGCATGAGTAGGGTAGGCAACGACGGATAGCGCCATCGCTACTCCCGCCAGTTGCACCCCAAAGATACGGGGAAACGTCTTTTTATTAAAAATTTTAGCTTTATGCCAAATTCTCTTCATAGGCCCGGGATCTTATCAGAAATAGGCCTATAAGTCAAGGTAGAAGGGGTCAAAATGGTGTATGCTCAAAGTATGGTCAAAAATATCGCTATCAATGGCTTTGGACGCATTGGACGCCTGGCAGCGCGGGTCTGGTGGCAGTATCACCAGGATTCAGTCAAACTGGCCGCGATCAACACCTCTGGCTCTATGGATATTGCCGGCTGGGCCCATCTCCTCAAGTACGACACTACCTACGGCCTCTTCCCAGGCGAGATTGGCTACGAGACCTACCAAGCTGCCTCCGATGCTACCGATGACGATCCCTTGATCGGCTACCTGATCTTAGGGCAGTCAGTCAAAATACCCGTATTTGCCCAGCGCGACCCCGCCAAATTACCCTGGGGTAAGCACGATATCGAGGTTGTCATCGAGTCTACGGGGGCCTTTACAAGCGAAGCCAAAGCCAAAGCCCATCTCTCTGGCGGCGCCAAACAGGTCGTAATTTCTGCCCCCGCCAAGGGTGGCAATGTCCCTACCTCAGTTATTGGCGTCAACGAGGCCCAGGTCGTCGCTGCCGATCACCAAAACACGATTGCCGTCTTAAACAACGCCTCCTGTACCACCAACTGTGTCGCTCCCGTCGCTCTGGTGATCCATGAACGCCTAGGGATAGCTAAAGCCGCTATGACTACCGTCCATAGCTATACAGATGACCAAAACCTCCAGGACGCCTCGCACAAAGACTTGCGCCGCGCCAGGGCGGCCGCTCATAACATTGTCCCCACCTCAACCGGTGCGGCCATAGCGGCGACCGAAGCCATTCCAGAGCTCAAAGGGCTCTTTGACGGGATCGCCCTGCGCGTCCCCACGATCACCGGCTCCATGACCGACTTTACTTTTGTCACCAAACGCAAGACCACAGTAGAGGAGGTCAACAATTATTTCCGCCAGGCTACACTCAAGGACGATCTTGTAGGCATCCTGGCTACCACCGACGAGCCACTTGTCTCCTCTGACATCATAGGTAGGCGAGAGTCGGCCATTGTCGATCTGGCACTCACCCAGGTCATTGATGGAGATCTGGTCAAGGTCTTCGCCTGGTATGACAACGAATGGGGCTACTCCAACCGCCTGGTTGAGACCGCCCGCGATATTGCTAATTCTTGAAGAGGCCGAGATGGGATTTGCACCCACGAATCCAAGGTTTTGCAGACCTGGCCATTGACTACTCTGGTACTCGGCCAACGACCAGGTCATTATAACTGACCTACTTCTTTATCGCGATCTTTTTTGGCTTAGCCTCTTCTGCCTTTTTAAACACCACAGAGACTATTCCGTTTTTGACAGTAGCCTCCGGCTCTTTGGCAAGATCTATATTGCCAGGGACCGCGATGCGGTAGCTGTAGGAGCGGGTGGCCTTCTTGTAAAACTTCTTCCCCTCATGCTCTTCACTCTCCTCTTGACCAGTCAGCGTTAAGACCCCTTTTTCAAAAGTTATCTCAACTTTATCAGGGTCAATCCCCGCGACATTGGCCTTGATCGTCACCTCTTCATTGGTTTCATACACATCTAGGTTGTTGGCACCTCCAAGTGCCCCCATATCTTCATCCTCCCAGACGTTTGGCCAGCGTAGAAGGGTGCTTACTGGGTCCCATCTAATGATTGCCATATACATTACCTCCTCTCACTAATAGATTTATATATACTTAGCACTCTAGTGAGGAGAGTGCCAGAAACAGTATAAGCAGTACTCTTTCTACTGTCAAGACCCTCTACACATCTTGTGGTACCATATATCTACATGAACAAGTTTCTCACCATTTTTTTATCCTCACTTATTTTGGGTGGCTGTACGCTCAAAGACCTCTTCGTCAAACCGCCTGCCGGACTCGAGATTACCAGTGTTCCCACAGCTACAGTCTTCCTCAATGGCGAGAACAAGGGGGAGACTCCTTATTCCGACAAAACCCTCAAACCAGGAGACTACACTCTCAGGCTCGTCCCAATAGAAGACTCCTCTCTGCCGCCCTTCGAAACCAACCTATCCTTGATTTCCAAAGCCTCCACCATCATCTCACATACCTTTGCTCCCTCACCGCTCGACTCCTCAACTTACACTCTCCAACTTCAAGAAGAACCCTCAGGCGCCACCTATCTCTCCGTCATTTCTGATCCAGATACGATCAACGTAACCATCGACGACAAACCCACGGGCTTCACACCGCTTGCCAAGCTTGCCACCTCGCCCGGCTCACACAAGCTTGTCGTAACTTCTCCTGGATATGTACAACAAGAACTCACGGTTAACGTTGTCAAAGGATACAATCTAATCGTCAACTTCAAACTGGCGAGCCAGACAATCACGCTCACCCCGCCCACCACAGCCTCGGAGGCAGCGAACCAGACTAATTCCACCCCACCCACCCCGGCTAGCCCCTCTGCTACGCTCACACTTACGCCAGACAAACCATATGTCGAGATCAATGAGACTGAGACTGGTTGGCTACGGGTACGCAAAGAAGGCTCAGGTACGTCAGAAGAGCTAGGCAAAGCCAATACCGGCGAAAAACTCAAGTACCTGGGTGAGAGCACGGATTTGGGTTGGCACAAGGTCGAGTTCGAAGGTAGTCCTGGCTACGTTTCAGGCAAATATACTTCACTGATCAAATAAAGAATGGTCGAATTACAATAGCTCTCTGAGTGCAAGAAAATCGTCAGATGGTATTACACAAAATATAGTATTGCCACAACCATCAGCCCCCACAACCCCACTGCACACAAGAGAGGCACATCCGACATAATCACTTTGTGCGGGCTCTCACCCTCGTTCTTTTCATAAATAAGTTGCATATAGCGCATCACTCCAAAGATCACAACAGGCACAGTCGCCATTAACCATTTGTCTACCAAAAGGGTTGGGGGCAGTAGCGAGAAAAGTTTGAGTACTTTGCCCTGCGCGGTAAAAGGTGGATGCAGAAAAGAAAAGAGGGCATAAGACAGCCACGTCGTATAGGCAAACATAGAGGTATAAGCATCTAACAAAGCCGGGGTGTAGTGCACGAGAGTGCTCCGCAGTTTGTTTGCAGGTATTGCCGCCCCCGACAACAGAGTCATTTCACTGCGCCGCTTACCCACTGCCAAAAAGAGTGATGCCGACACGATTGTGAGCAAAAACCACACATCCATGTGCACATTGATGATTAGTGAGCCACCGTATATACGCAATATAAATCCAGCCGCAATCACAAACACGTCGAGAATCGGGACTTTTTTCCACCATAGCGAGTAGAGGATGTTAAGCACAAAATACGCACCCATCGCAAGGAAAAAGAAAGTCGAAGTAGTAAGACCTAACCAAAGCGAGAGACCTGATAACAAGATAAATATAAATATCGCCAATTCTAGTGGCAAGGCACCGCTAGCAATCGGGCGTTTTTTCTTAAAAGGGTGCAGTCGATCACTTTGGATATCAACAACGTCATTAAAGACATAGACCGCCGAAGATAAGAGACAAAACAATACAAACGCCCACAATACTTTCCCAAAGTATCCAGGGACAAACAAAAATCCCGAAAATAGTATCGGCGCAAACACCACTATATTTTTGACCCACTGGGTTACTCGGATTGATTTGACGACAAGGACAAATTGATCCACAACAAAATCCCTCCAACGGCTACTGCAATTAACAAGATTGTATAGATTTTCATTTGGCTATTCAATTGCAGGGCAATCCCACCCAGCACGGCCGTAATGATCCAGTAAAAGAGCGCCACCTGGCGTTTGCTCCAGCCGAGCTTGAGCAGTCCGTGGTGCAAATGATTGGTATCACCCCAAACAGGTGATTTGCCTGCCGCGATTCGCCTGGCTATGACATAAATCACATCCATGAGTGGTACTCCAAGCACTATCATGGCCGTGGCCACCTTAGCTCCAGACAGTATCGAAAGCACCGCAAGAAAATATCCAGCCAGCGCCCCGCCTCCCCATCCTGGCATGATTTTTTGTGGATAGATATTAAATACCAAGAGTCCGGCGTATGCCCCAGATAGAGCAAAGGACAAATAGGTACTGTTCCAGGTAGTTGGGTCCCCCGAAAAGCGTAATGACAAAATCCCCATTACAACAGCGGCAATCATGACCACGCCGGGCAATTGACCATCAAGCCCCTTGGCACCCATATTGACAAAATTCATCCCCCACACAATCCATAGGACAGTCAGAGCGTTGGTCAATAGTTGTGCATTGAGGTTGATAACTCCTGGACCCAGAGGATTACTCACATAACTTATCCCTATTCCCGCCGCCACTACAATCAAAGCGCTAATAATCCCCAAACTTAGCCGCAAGTATGGAGAGATATCTAGCAAGTCGTCCAGTATACCTGTCAGGGTGATGACAACTCCCGCCAGCAGTATCCCAGCAATCTGTGTATCAACCCGAGCAAACATGAGTGCCGCAAAGAACATTGCACTATAAATCGGGATCCCCCCGCCCCGTGGTACCGGATTTGCGTGAATATGCTTGGGGTGCTGCTTACGTGTTGAAGTGTCTACTAGTCCTAGTCCCCGATATGCCAAAATCGTCATAAAAGTAATCGCTATCGAGATAACCAAAGAGACGACAAACGGGACAATCGCCAACTGTAGCATCATAAGAGCAAAGATAGGATAATGCCAAAGAGCGCAATTACCAACATGAGTGCTATCACCGCCGCCCCTATCGCTAGTACCCTGGGTAGTAAGGGTGAGAGTTTGACGAGGAGCCTCCCAAGAGCCAAATTAGTCATGAGGATAGAGAGTGAGAGGAGAGGGAGCAAGTACAGCATGAATCTATTTGCCAAGCGAGCCTCACCCCAAGGCAAACTAAAATAGAGCGGGATAACGACAGGGAATCTGCTCCACAGCACGCTCGTCAGAACGACCATCAGCAACACAAAAACCAGTGCGACCATGTAACTAATTCGTTCGCTTCGATTAGGCACAAGCGTCTCGCTCACCTCGCGGAATTGAAAAGTTATTTTGTTTTTCATGTGGTTAGAGAGACTCAAGGCGCATATATATCTCGTTAGAGTCAACTACATTGATGAGGACATATTCATGATCTAGCATTGCCCCAAGAGCGGGGAACTCTCCTGCCCCTTTCAGTATAATCACGTATTCTGGTTTATTCTTTGTCAAGTGTTCAATCGTGTAGTCATACTTTTTGAGATCGTGCACATGAAAGCTCACGATATACTTGCCTCCACTTGGCAATCGATTAGTTAGATTGTAAATAGTCGGATCTGTCCCCCAAATATATATCAGGTCATCCTCGCTCAAGCGCTCGTTGAGATACTGGGCAATCTCGTAGTTACGTTTGGCGTTGTCAAAGCGTTGCATATACTCTTCCCAAGTAATCTGACGCGTGACGTACTCAAAGTAGTTGCGATATACGCTCACTGTAGGATACGCCCCAAACTTGATTTGCCGCTGTACGAGGACTCCGCCTGTTATGAGCCCAGCAATCAGGAGCCATCCCATGATGTTCTCAATCACAAAAATCATAGGCAAAAGGAGTGACACCGAGGGAACTACTTCTTGCAAATAATGGGGGTAGGGGCGAGCAGAAAGAAGAGCCCCAAACAATGCAAAAGCTGACCAAAGAGAGGCAAAGACTAGTGATTTGTCTAACTTATGCCGAATGAAATAGAGTATCAAAGTAAATATCATGAGAACTACCCCTCTCACTATAAGACCGCTCCTGAAGGGGTTAAACGCAAACGTGCTCGTTGACCACGAAGAGACATAACCCAAATTCACGCTGACGACTGTTTCTAGGTAATCCGGGCCACTCCCCTTGAGATAATAATAGACAAACGTGAGTGCCAGTGGAGCCACAAATGAAAGCACATACGCCACGAGTCGCCAGCTCAAGAGTGCCGCTAGACTACCACGCCATGTTTTTTCTCTAAACACAAGGAAATAGAGCCCAAGCGCCATTATGTCAAAGGCGACGGGGATCTTAAACAGCCACCCTATCCCACCCAGCAGTCCAGCCAATAAGTAGGGGCGGACTGCACCTGCCTGCGCAGGCAAATTCGCCCGTGTACTCCAAAGGATCAGCGCCGCCCACGTCACGGGAATCATCATCAAAAGCTCAGCATTCACCGTGAGCCCTTCAAGGGTGGGGAGGGTTGTTAGGAGAACAAAAAGCAAACTACTCACGTACGCGAGCCTAGGTCTCGTCTTCGCCCAAATTGCCTGAGCTAACCGCCAGAACAAATAAGTGTGGAGCATCATAGCTAGAGCCAGGACGCCTCGATAAGCAAGCATAGTGGGGGCTATGCCTGCCAGGATATAAATTAGAGGTGGTTTGTGGTCAAACATGGCTTGGTAAAGCGGTACGCCCATATCCCACGCGCGCCCCATCACAAAATATATTTCTTCATCTCCATAATAATGGGGCATGGTAAAGCTAGGTAATCGCAAAACCAAAACGAGTATCAGCAAAACAATGATCCACTCATGCTTATTGCACCATTCATGCAAGGACTTCAACCGCTTGATCATAGAGTGATTCTACAATATTTTTGTCGGTGTGACCTTTTCCGTGACTTTGTATTCGATGTACTTCCCAAGCATGAGTCGGGTATGGGCATCAATCCCGGGAATGGCGGTAAAGAAAAACCCCACAATCGGCAGGGTCACAAACTCGAGTGTCTCAAACAGCGCACCTAGGATTGGGATCCTTCTACCCTCTCTCTTTGGTCTTAGTTTAAAGTTAAGAATAATCATCACCAGGAGTGCCGCCAGACAAAGGGTGAGAATCCCCGAAGCCACTTGTGGTAGCGTCTTGCCAATAATGGTACGAGAGAAATCTTGGTTGAGTAAGGGGGGCAGTAGTGCCCCAATCGTAATAGCAAACCAGTTTACCGGCCAGAGGAAATGGTCCTCGAGTACCCGCACTACCCGAATCGTTTTTTCCCAAAAAGGGATCGTCTCTGACATCACCCAGCGTGAGACTACATAGGGTGTATCAGACACTCCCCACGCCCATCGCTTGACCTGTTCATACTGGTTGTAATAAGTTTTCCACACTCCATTTGCCTCCGCTGCATCTGCCATGATAGGTAGATGGAGCGGCTCCACACTTACCTTGCCCTCGAGAGAAAAATAAGCTTTAAAGAATAGCCGCCAATCTTCGGGGATCACGTCCGTGTCCCAGTATCCAATTGCATCTATCATCTTGAGACTCGCTGTATAGGTGGAGAAGTTAATAAGACGGTCACGCCTCGTGACCATAGCCAGGGACATGATCGTAGCCGAGGAAGAAAAGACTCTAACTAGCAAAGGTACTTTCCAGATATTGTTGTAGAACATGAGGATCGCCTGCCAGATAGTGGTGTAGCGGGCCGGAGAGTCGAGGAAATGGTAGGAGAGACATGCAAAATAAGAGGGGTGCAGGAGTGCATCAGCATCCTCGCTCGTAATTGTCACATAATCAATGTTCACACCCTCTTGGTCTACAAGCAACCGCTTCGCTTCTTTAGCTCCCCACGAAGTATTGGACGACTTTCCCTTTACTTCTCCTGGCAAATCGGGATGAAATGTCACCCATAAGTGTCCAAAAAGAGCTCCGTATTCTTGCTGTAACTCTTGTGCCTTGTGCTGTGCCTCCTCTCCTTCTCTTTCTTCAAATGAGAGCATGACATGAATACGCTTGAGAGGGAAGGTCTGCTCTCTGAGCTTTTGCAAGGTCCTCCGTAGTGTCGCCTGTGGTTCTTTATACGTGGGAACCACTATGATATGGTGCACCTTATGCCAGTCCGGGAAATTGCGCACATCTCCCATCCAGTCATATACCTGGAATGTTTTGAGTTTAAAATAGCCCAGGAGTGCAGTAAAAGCCGTTGACATTGAGCGGTAAAACCAGTACACAGAAAAGGTGATAATATAGTAAGCCACGATATTGGGGATCACGAACGATCCCCAGACAGGGAAGAGGATCAGAAACCACGAGACCGTCCCCGGCAGGATCTCCAAGAACCGCTTGGTGCGTACTGGATGGAGGCGCATCCATTTGCGAAGATTTTTCATGATTTAGTTATTATAGTCGATACAAGGTTGTTGCGTTAAAACTTGTAGCCTGCTCAATCCTTTCAACAGGCTCATTTCTTAGTTGTGCAATTTGTTTAGCTAGCGTGCTCACCTCTGCCGGCTCGTTACGCTTACCGGGATTCATAAGGGGACTATCGGTTTCAAGCAGTAGTTTATCCAGCGGTACAAGCGGAACAAGCGCAGCTACCCGTTTACTCCAGGCAATATTTCCGCAAAATGAAACATTAAATCCAGCAGCAGTTACAAGTTGCAGTGCCTGCTCATCAACCGAAAAACAATGAAACTGTCCCTTCGGCATCTTGCGTAGCGATTGTAGTACCTCCCATGTCTCTGCAAAAGAATTACGCGTATGAATAATTACAGGCAGCCCCAACTCAATCGCCATCTCACACTGTGTTTTAAATAATTTCATTTGTTCCTTCATACACTCTGCCATTTCTTGCGAA
>CAZGNX010000004.1:0-33165 GCA_964527065.1 uncultured Pseudomonadales bacterium | reverse complement strand
TCACATCATGACTTCCAGCAGAGATCCATAATATTCCTTTGTGTATCAATCTATCGAATTCTATCTCAATTTTAAACCCGAATTGATACTTTTCCTTCTGCAAACTGTTTAAACAAAATCTTCAGGAGAGTCTGGTATGGCATACTGTTCTGCTTAGCTTTTGCTTTGACCTTGATCAAGTCTCCCACATCCACCCGCATCGTCATCTGCCTGGTCTGGCTCAGCTCACGATACTGGGCAATAGCCTCTTTCCACATCGCCAGACTTGCCACCTTGTTATCACGCACATACTCACCTGATTTCAATTGTTTCTCTATCAACTTCTCCTCTTTTGTCAGAGAGACATCATTGGAACGTATTTTTTTCATACTTTCTCCTTTTTATACTTTTTGACTAATATCCTGCTTGGATAAATTGTCTTCAAAAATAAAACTTTCCGCTTGGTATCCACGATGTAGGGAACCGCGTAGATATATTTTTTTAGCCTCACCACCAATATCCTTTGGTTTGGATGATTCTTGCTTACTAAATCATCGAGAACTCGATTATTGACATATGCATCAACGACATCATTAAAACTAACGCCCCTAGTCTCTTTGAGTATTTCATTCTTCTCTTCATTGAACTCAAGGGTGTAGTCCACAGCCACACTCTAGCAATATGTACAGCAATTGTCAATACAAATACTCACACTAGCTTTTTCACCAAGTCAGCGACCTCACCCATCCCCGCCGACACCCACAGCAAACCCTTGCCTGTAACCTTTTCAAACTCCTTATCAATTTCCTTTCGCATTACCTCATCTACCAACTCCATTTTATTCACTACCACGATTTCGCTCTTCTCTGCTAGTCCTTTACCAGCTTGTGCTGAGCTCGCCGAAGTATACTTTTCCAGCTCCTTCCGCACTATTTTGTAGTCTTTGATGAGTTGCTTTCCCATTTTTGCACTCGTGTGTTCGTGCATTTCTGCACTAGGTGCCAATACGTGGAACAAAGTCTTCGTCCGCTCGAGATGTCGCAGGAACCACGGCCCAATCCCCTTCCCTTCCCACGCATTTTCAATTACTCCTGGTACGTCCACTAGCACCAATGATTTAGTTGGTTCATTCGTGCGTTTTTGCATTTGTGCATTCACTAGCACTCCTAGATTTGGTTCAAGCGTCGTAAAGGGATAGCCCGCAATGCGCGGATTGGCGTTGGTGAGGGCCTTGAGGAGACTCGACTTGCCCACGTTAGGCAGTCCCACAATCCCGATGTCCGCCACCACCTTCAGCTCGAGGAGTAGCCACTTAGCATCTCCTGGCTTTCCAGGCTCAAACTCCTTGGGCGCCTGGTTCGTGGCAGAGCGAAACTGATAGTTACCGTGTCCCCCTCTGCCCCCCCACGCCGCCTCAAACCGCTGGCCATGCCCAGTCATATCCACCATCAGTCGCCTGACCTTCATTACCTTCTCGAGTGTCGATCGATCTCGGAGGTTAGCCTCGCTATACTCCTGTGTTATCTCATATACGACCGTTCCTACAGGCACTTTGACCTCTAGATCATCGGTATTCTTGCCGTGCATATTCTTCTCCCACCCGTGCTCTGCATCAGGCACCACAAATTTTTTCTTAAAGTTAAACTCGACCAGGTTGGCCATATTTTCGTCCGCCACCAGGATCACGTCCCCCCCATCCCCTCCGTCCCCTCCATCCGGTCCTCCCTTTGGCTGGTACTTAGAGTGGAGGAAATGAACAGCTCCGTCCCCCCCATCTCCCGCTTTAATGTAAATTCTGGCTAAATCTTTCATGAATCAAATCTTTCACTGTGTCCCTCCGAAGCTCGATTGAGAGAAGGGGGATGTCTGGTGATTATACCTTACTTACACTGCACACGAGACCGCAGTGATCACTCACACTGGATACCACCCGCACATTATTTACGTTGTACGCTTTAGTGGTCCACACATAATCCACGACCAGTGCGAGCTTGCCCCGCTCCTTCCAGTTCGCCCTATGCAAATCAGGATCAATCGTTGTGGCAATATCGGCGGGGATATTGTCGTGGTAGTGCTTGGCTAGCTCATGGTAGAGCTCTCTCCCTCTGGGGATATTAAAGTCGCCCACAATCACAAACTCACCCTGCTGACCCAGATGCTCCAAGAGAGTACTCACATGTTCCCGCTGGCGCGCGTCAGCCTCGCCGTTGGGCACCCAGGTAAAATGGGTAACGCCTATCTGGTACTCCCCTATCCTAGCCATCACCACTACCGGCGAGTGGGTCCCGTCACCCAATATGTCGAGTGTCGTGGCACTCTTGCCGTCACAATAGAATATCTCCTGCTCAGTAATCGGCGCCTTGCTCAGTATCGCGACTCCCAGAGTCACCCCTGCTGATACCACATTGTTAGGACCATACACCACGTGTGGGTAGTCCTGCGCGATCCAAGCCAAATCACTCCCATATACTTCCATTAGACACGCCACATCGGCCTTTTCCCTGGCCAAAAAAGCCTTGACAGCTTCCAAGTGTTTTTGTCCTTCAATATTGATGCTCACCAGTTTAATTGCCATAGCTGATATACTATCACTAGTACATTGTTTGGAGGTATCGTATGGGTTTCCTAATCGCGCTCATTATTTTTCTGATCCTCATTTCTCTCAAACAAGTCAACGAATACGAGCGCGGCGTGGTCTACACCATGGGGCGTTTTAGCTACGTCATTGGCCCGGGGTGGAAACTGGTAATTCCGATCTTCCAATCTTTCCGCAAGGTTGATATCCGCACCAAAGCCGTGGACGTCCCCAAACAAGACACAATCACCAAAGACAATGTGACCTGCAAAATGAATGCCGTGATCTACTACAAGGTGACCGACGCCGCCAAGACAATTAACGAAGTTGAAGACGTCTTCTACGCTATGCTCCAGCTCGCGCAGACGACCATGCGGCGTGTGGCCTCTGAGGCTACGCTCGATGAACTGCTCTCGCAAAGGGAAAAAATCGCCACCAAAATCCTCTCCATCGTGGAAAAGCACGCTACCGCCTGGGGTATCGACGTCCAAACGGTCGAACTCAAAGACATTGAACTCCCAGAGTCCATGGTGCGCACCATGGCCAAGCAAGCCGAGGCCGAGCGCGAAAAACGCGCGACCATTATCAACTCCGAGGGCGAACTCCAAGCCAGTCAAAACTTGGCACAAGCCGCCGCCAAACTAGCCAAGTCCCCGGGTGCCCTGCACCTCAGGACGCTCAACAGCATCAATGACATCAGTAGTGATCAGAGCAACACCATTGTTTTTGCGCTCCCCATTGAGGTCCTCAAAGCCATCGAGGGATTTAGTAGATTAAAAAAATAAGAAGTGCAGTCGCAACGCACAAGTGGCAAAACGCTTCGCAGGCGGGTAGCCGAGAATCGAGATAAAATTTTCAGCAGAAAATTATTATCGGTTTTGCGTTTGGGTGTGCGACGAACTTCACAACAACATGAACTTCTTTGACCGTGTCTACACCCTGGTCCGCCAAATCCCGCCGGGCAAAGTCACTACCTATGGCGAGATCGCCAGAGCCCTCGGTACCCGAGATGCCCGTCGTGTCGGCCACGCCCTCCACGCCAACCCAGATGGGGACGCCACTCCCTGCCACCGCGTGGTTACCAGAGTCGGCAAACTCTCGCAGTCCTACGCCTTTGGCGGTTCTCTCGAGCAATACGCCAAACTCAAGGCAGAAGGTGTCACATTCCTGCCTGCGCAGGCAGGCCTGCCTGCGCAGGCAGGCCTAGATCGCACCCATGTCGATCTGGCGCAACATCTGCACCAATTCCTTACTCCCCTTGACAAAGAAATCTCATAACTCTTAAATACAGATATGAATCAGAACAAAATAGAAATTGAGACCCCAAAAAAGTTAGACGAAAACGCCAGGAAAGCCTATCTACAATTTCACGAAGCGTTAGATCATGAATCTTGGACAGACGCTCGCAGTACAATTGAGGGTCTGTTGAGTGATAGGAGTAGCAGTAAAGCTAGTGCTAGTGAAGAAGTTTCTGAAGATGACCACTTCATCCAGTATTGCATGGACTCAGCTACAATCTCTGCCGGTACAATAATGCAGAATGGCGACGGCAAAAAGTTCTTGGGACTCATCAACGAGTTTGCTCAGCTCTCACCTGATCTCCAGCCTTTTATTAAGCTTAGTCCTCAGTCTGCAAGATCTGATGATTCTAGTCCAAATCGTCAGCAGTTCTGGACAGTAATCGAATCCGAGTTCCTCGGTTTGCTAGACAATGATGCGCTTGATGGCTTGAAAAATGTTTGGCAAAGCGTCGTCGCCACAGGCCTTGTCAATAGTTCCTATATTAATGAATTGCCACAGCTAAAATCCAGGCTCCTCGCCAAGTACGATAATGCAGTAAAGAGTGGAGATCCTGCCGTAACACAAGAATTGGCAGATATCCTTAACCAGCTCGGCCTCAAATTACCATCTCAAGATAATCCCGAACCTCCCTCGGCACCCGTAGCCTCCACCTAGTATCCCCTACCCTCACCATCGCCCGAATCTTGACCCCTTCTAGCTCATCCCTGTTGTAGAGCCCTGTCTCAAAAGTCGTATACCCTGCCTCGCGCATCACCTTGAGCGTCCACTCGTTATTCGACACCACCACATCAAATTTTCCCGCTGACCTCTCCACCTCAGCCACCCACTCCTCATCGCTTGGTGTATCTACAATCGGCACAATCTTGGTAACCTGCAAGCCTGCCTGCGCAGGCAGGGACTCTCCTTCCAGCCTCTCTATCATCTCCTTTCTTGTCTCATAATCCCAGGGATTATCTGCTGTCCCACTCGCCTGACTGCTCCCGATCCCCACGATCACTTGCTCGGCAATTTCCAAACATTTATTAAGCGCATACAAGTGTCCGTTATGAAAAGGTTGGAACCGACCGATAAACAGTGCGACTCTATGCTTGTGCATAACATCCAATCACCAATAATCAATATCCAAACAATAACATAATAAGCAATCCCCCAATTAGATTATTATAATTTTGAATTTGTTTGATTATTGTAATTTGATTATTGTTTATTTTATTTAAGGTACCCCAGCGGATCCGCATTCCCTCCAGGGGTGCGGATCTCAAAGTGGAGGTGCGGACCCGTACTCCTACCTGTTGATCCCATGAGTCCTATTTGGCTCCCTCTCCCTACTTTTTGTCCCTCAACAACAGAGATTTGCGACAAGTGTGCATAGAGCGTATGGTAGCCATTCTCGTGATCTATAATAATGTGGTTTCCGTACCCCACGTTAGTCCACCCAGCTACAACGACCCGTCCCGAATCCGCGGCCAATATACTTGTCCCCACAGAGTTGGCGATATCTGTCCCTTTGTGATACCAGCGGAATGGTTGGGTAATTTTGCCAAAAGCCGGCCAGGCAAAGCTGCCAGTGGCCGATACCGACCCCGCGTCCGGCGTCAGCACAGTGGCAAACCGAGGGAGTGAGGGTGCAACCTCATCAGGCATTACCCCATCAGGCACAATCAGGGTCTGTCCCGCCACTAGGGAGAATGTCTCATCGTCCGAGAACGTGTTCATGGGGAAGTCCACGATCCCCTGCGCATCTGTCTCGAATTTCTTGGCGATCGAGTAGACGGTATCTCCTGGTTTGACCTTATACACGACTCCTGTCACCGGCGGGATCGAAACGACAACTCCGGGCTTCACTTTTTGCCAATTGATACTTGGGTTAGCCCACTTGAGTGAATCGATCGAGAGTTCAAATTTAGATGCAATCGATGACAATGTATCTCCCTCTTTGACAATATACTCTGAGACTTGGTTCCACGGCTTATCTGATTCAAGTGTCACAATCCCTGTCGACTCTAGTGAGACGCCTATCATACTAACACCAGATACCGCCTCCTCCCTAACTGCTTCTCCCGAGAAGCTGGCCTGCACGAATTTTGGCCCTAACGTCACTCCAAAAAAAATGAGTGCCATCATCGCAGAGTGGAGGAATGGTTGGGCGTACTTGCCTCTCTTGTGGTAGAGTGCACCGGCTACCAGATCCTTCCCCTTCTCAAACCGAAAAAACGCACGGTAGGCATGCTTGGTTATATAGCGCCAAAGCTGGGCGTTAAACTCCCTAAATTCTGCCAATCCCTTCAAAACACTCATGCGAGCGCTATCCTACCAAACTAGAGGCGGAAACTCAAACTATTCCCCTGGTCCTATAACATATTGACAGATAAATATTTTTTGTGTATCCTATACGCACAAATAAATAACGAGGACCACAATGCCTTGTCCTGAGATTACATCAAAGGAATTTACAACCGGCCAGTCTTTCTGCAAAGAATAGATTAGGGTCGGTTTTTTTATTTAATTGGGTATTTGGTGTCATCGCGTGGATAACATCTGCCCTCACCCCTCGCACGCCATGCACCACTTAGTATAAAAATTAACAATTAATAATCAATATATAAAGGAGGTGTATGCAAGAACTCGAACCCAACGTGGATCTACTCAACTACTTATGGCAATCGCTTTGCTTTGGGAGTGTTGCAGCAATCCTTGGAGCCAAATTATTTGGACGAGGACCCACGCCTCCAAAAAAATAAATTTACCCTTCTTTCAGCATCGCCAAGAACTCTTTGTTACTCTTACTTTTATTCAGTCGCTCCGTCAGCACTGCGGTGCGCTCATCGTCATTGAGCATATCAAGCATCCGCCGCATCACCACAATGTTCTGATATTCTGCTCCAGTGAACAAGAGATCCTCTTTGCGTGTCCCAGATTTGTAGACGTCTATAGCGGGGAAGATGCGCCGCTCCGCGAGACGTCGATCCAGCACCAGTTCCATGTTGCCAGTACCCTTAAACTCTTCATAGATCAGCTCATCCATGCGGCTCCCGGTATCCACGAGGGCTGTTCCAATGATCGTGAGTGACCCCCCATCCTCCATCTTGCGTGCCGCGCCAAAGAACCGCTTGGGTGGGTAGAGCGCCGCGGGGTCAAATCCGCCCGAGAGCGTGCGTCCCGAAGTCGGGATCGCCAAGTTGTAGGCGCGGGCGAGGCGAGTGATCGAGTCCAGGAGGATTACCACGTCTTTCCCTTCTTCCACCAGTCGCTTGGCCCGCTCTAGAGCGATCTCCGCCACTCGTGTCTGGTCCTCCGCCGGCTCGTCAAAGTTGGAGCTGGCACACTCGCCTTTCATGGCACTATCCTTGGTGACTGATTCTAGGTGCCGGCGGATATCCGTCACTTCTTCTGGTCGCTCACCGATCAATACCGCCATCAAGTGGATCTCGGGGTAGTTCTTGGCGATCCCCGTCACCATATCTTTCATGATCGTCGTTTTACCCGCTTTGGGTGGAGCCACAATCATCCCCCGCTGTCCCCTTCCTATGGGCGCAACAAGATCGATGACGCGGTTGGAGAGCGGTTGTGCCCCCATCTCAAGACTAATGCGCTGAATTGGATAAATTGGCGTTAAGTTGTGGAATTTGATACGTTTATGAGCCTCAGCCGGAGCTTTGCCATTTATTTTGGTAACCGAGACTAGTCCGTAATACCGTTCATTTTCCTTGGGTTTGCGCGCCGTCCCCTCTACATAGTCGCCGGGGCGCAGTCCCAGGCGCCTCACCACCATCGAAGAGATGTAGGTATCGCGCTCAGATGGGGAGAAATGGGGCCGCAGCACACCGTGGCCGTCGGTCGAGTCATCTAGGTAGCCGGAGATATTCTCAACTTCAGCGTTATTGGCCGTGGCAGGTGTATATCCCGGACGTTGATAAGTATTCATCGGTCGGGGGGTGAACTGGGGTCTCGGCTGAGCCATGGGTGCTACCGCAACGGGCGGTGTGGGAACTGGAGCAGGAGCTGTCGGCGCCGGCACCACGGCCGCCACAGGCTTTTCCTCCACTTTTTTCTCAACTTTTGTACCCCCAACAGAGTTCACTGAACGAAGTGGGGTTTTTGCAACTGCCATAACTATTTCCTGAAATCTAACATCTGGAATCTTGTATCTCTATTTCCGGGGAACTAGACTAGTATGACATCACTAGCTCAGTTCGTCAACTATGAGTTGCGCCACACTCAATATCTGTAATTTTTGACTTGTGCGTTCATGCATTCGTGCATTTGTGCTTTGAACTGTGTCCGTTACCACAATCTCATCTACCGCGCTTTGCTCCAGCTTCTCTTGTACACCAGGAACCCACAAGTGGTGGGTCGCCGCAAAAGAAACGCTTATAGCTCCCGCTTGCTTCAAGGCCTTGACCGTCTCCATGAGAGTCGAGCCCGTCACAATCATGTCGTCGATCATGATAACCTCTCGGCCTTTGACCGACCCACTGAGTGATATCACCTCTACCTTACCAGTCTTGAGATCGCGCCGTTTATCAATAGAGGCCATCGGCACGTTGAGTTCACTGGCATATGCTGTGCTAGCTTTGACCGCCCCAGCATCCGGTGCCACTACCACGGTTTTGTCAGTGATCTTGTGCCGCAAGTACTCGAAAAATAAAGGTCGTGCAGATAGCTCAACGACTGGGATATCAAAAAATCGTATAATCTCAGATTTATGCAAGTCAAAGGTAATCAGTTTTTTAATTTTCGTCGTCTGTAGAATCTGTGCGACTACTTGTGCAGACAATGGCTCACCAGGGAGGAATACTTTGTCTTGTTTGCTGTACCCCAGCCATGGTATCACTCCAATTATTTCTGTATATCCTGCTCTAGAAAGTGCGTCACATAGCAAGCAAAACTCGATCAAATGTGCGTCAACTGGTTGCGAGAACGACTGTACAACGGCCGCACCCCCGCTCCCCTTACCCACCCCTATTTTTCGCTCCCCATTCTCAAACTCAGTACTGACAACCTCACCTTGGTCCCACAACCCCAGCTGTGCCACCTTTTGTGTCAACCGCTGATTACTACTGCCAGAAAATAGCTGCATAGATGCATTTTACCTCAATCTAATCCATATGAGTCTTGACAAAAGCGGCGAATCACGGAGAATACAGGTTCTTATGACAGAAACAATCAACCCTATTTTCGCGCTCGCCGAAATCTTGGCTATGCAAGGTCTCTCGGTAGGTGTAGGCAAACAAGTAGAACCTCGTCCTCAGGGTTCAGCTAACCCAGATACATTACGGCTGGATCTCCACGATCTTGCGGGCAATGCTTTTCATGATGCACAATATACTATCAATCAAGCCATGCTCCAATACGGTTTAGTAATCACCCACGTCTGGAATCACGAGATAGATTTAAAAATGCCTGAAGAGAATATTTACGGCTGATCACAACCAAAAACAGTCAAATAGCCACATCTCAAAGCAAGCACGCCCAAGACACCAGCAGTCAACATGCCCGCGGCTCACATGCACAATATTGGGGGATTATGAGCCTGCCCTACCTGCCTGCGCATGCAGGTCTCACATATTAACAAAATGGAAGGGCTATGAGCCTGCCCTATCTCACATGCCCTTCCATTTTATCAACATCGAGTCGTTATAGGACGATGCACTACTGGTAGTGTGTATGATCTGGTCTTACACACAAAATGTAGCTTGACGACTCTATACCACAATGTTAAAGTTCAAATACGCTTGTGTAGTTATTGAAACAGCTACACTTCGTTTTGAATAAGAGCATTGCTACACGTGAGGACTGTGCAAACGGTGAATCAGCGGTAGGAATGCTCTTTTCGTTTTCTCTTGTTAATCTACTCTAGTCATCTATCTCTGTGAAACTCAGAGGCAGTTGTCTGGAGCCTGCCTGCGCAGGCAGGCAGTGTGCAGAAATATATCACCTCTGGTAGCAATAGTCAACCTATAACTTTTATCCCCCTACCTACCCACATAACCCATATAAATTATAGATCTGGATTTACCTTATTTTTAGCTACTGTGGATAACTCACGAATATCTATACTTGCTCTCAGAGTCCGTTAACTCCTCGTCTCCGGGAGCGTCAACATGTCCAAACGAACTCAAAGAGCGAAGCGATGCTGTACCATATCTGACGCATACTCCGTCAAGGAGGAAGCCAGAATGGAACACAGCATAAAGAGTGAGAGTCTGGCATGTTAGCGAGCAGACGAGGTGTCCTTCTTTTGGCTATTTTCTTGGACACGCAAGAAAAGAGCTCGCGGAGTGCTGGCGGGACAGCACTAAAAATCAAGCTCAAAAACTATAGCGATTTAACTATCTCACTCACCTTCCTATAACTATCTCTCGAGTAAATCTTCGTATAACCTAGCTTACGTGCTTCTTTGACCCGCTTCTCTGCCCAACTGACGCTGCGTATCTCACCCAGTAGTCCTACTTCCCCCACCGACACACTGTTCTTAGGCAGTGCCTTCCCACCCACCGAGCTGGCAACCGCGAGACAGATGGCTAAATCTATTGCCGGCTCTTTGACCGTAATGCCCCCCGTCACCTTTACAAACACATCTTTGTTGCCGATCGGGAGACCCGCATACTTCTGTAGCACCCCCAACAGTATCTGTACTCGCCGTACGTCAACGCCCTGTGATACCCGGCGCGGCACAGGCAACTCCGACTCAACTACCAAGGCTTGCACCTCTACAAGCACGCTCCGGGTCCCCTCCATAATCACGGCCACAGCCGAGCCTACAGCACCCTCCTCCCGCTCAGATAGGAAGAACTCGCTTGGGTTAGCGACCTCAATGAGTCCAGCTTCGACCATCTGGAATACGCCCACTTCATCCGTCGCCCCAAAGCGGTTCTTTTGTGTGCGCAGGAGTCGTAGGTCATAGTAGCGGTCACCCGTGAGCTCAAGTACGGCGTCCACCATATGCTCAAGCACCTTGGGCCCCGCCATCTCACCGTCCTTGGTCACATGACCCACTAGCACCACCGGTACATTTGTCCGCTTCGCGTAGGCAATGAGGCGCGCAGTACACTCACGGATTTGGGCAATATTGCCCGCCATGCCCGGCAGATCTGATGTATAGAGAGTTTGTACCGAATCAATGATAAGTAATGACAAATCTAGCTTATCAACTGTCGCCAGAATCGCGTCCACATCCGTTTCAGCGAGCATCGACAACTCATTCGTCTGCTTTTGCTGTCCGAGCCGCTCAACTCGCAACTTTACTTGTCCTGGTGACTCCTCTCCGCAGACATAAACTACCTTAGACAGTTTGAGGGCCAACTGAGTTAGTAATGTACTCTTTCCTATCCCAGGCTCCCCTATCATCAAGACTACTTCACCTGGTACTATCCCGCCTCCTAGCACTCTGTCGAGCTCCCCGATCCCCGTCTGCCGTCGCGTCACCGAGCCACTCTCTATCTCACTCAAATGCTGCAATTTGTTCCCTACTCGTGCATTTTTGCGTTCTTGCGTTTGTTTATTTCTGCCTGAGACCACCGTCTCAGTCAAGCTATTCCACTTCCCACACTCACCACACTGCCCACTCCACTTAGGCGCCTGCGCCCCGCAATTACCACACTCATACACTACACCGCTTTTTGCCATACCTCTATTCTACTGCATCCAAATTGTTTTCATTGACAGTGAAAACTATTTGTTAGCAGAGAGTGTAGCGCGTAGAGCTAAGAGAGCATCATGCTTGAGATGTAATCGGAGTTTCTTAAAAGTAAGGGGATCAAATAACGTATTTAAATCTTGATCAATAATGGTCTGGGTAAATTTTTCCTCAACGAACTTAATCAAATCAGCAAAAAACTCAGACGTAGTAAGCGCCGATTTCTCGACGATCAGCTCTCTACTGTAGGGCAAGTCGTGGGTTAAAAAATAGTAAATATCATAAAGGTCACGCCCAGCGATATTATGGTGCTTGGTCCATCTATCTTGGGGTGCAAGGAGCTTGTTAGCCACCATTGTCTCGACTGTTTGCACAATCGCCTGACGGTCAATATCTTGGAGATAGGCTGTCTCGTACCGAGTCGTTTGGGAGGGATGACCAATCATTTCAATCTTCACGGTACTGCGCATATTTGCTGGTGCCTCATAGCCAAGCAAGTATTGCACAGCTCGCTGACTAGACTCCTTAATTGGATAGTCTAGTTTGGTAAACAACTCCTCTAGTGCCACTCTAATTTTAGACTCTTTCACATCATTTGCCAGATCAAAATCCAAGTCAACCGAGAAACGGTCCAGGATTCCTCGCATCGTTGCCGCCGTTCCTCCCTTAAAATAACAATTGTTAGCCAAGTAGGGATTATCGAGTAAACCAGAGAGGATGCGAAACAAGTGAAATCTGTGATTGGCGGCGTGTTGATTGGGCACTAGCATATTATCTATATCCTAGCAATTGTTGGTAATGGAGCAGTCTATCTTGGTCTATCTGATCCGGAGAATCTAGATGATAACGAGGATTGTAGTAGAGAAGGTCAGCCACGCTACGCTCAGTATCGGCGCGACCATTATTTACCCCTATCGGGTTGTAAAGGAATCGTGGTGCGAGTTGTCGTACTTTGACCTGTAGGTTGTGTCCTGGCAAAGTAAAATGACGCGACTTCTCCCCTACAAAGGTCATGACACCTAGCGCCTGGTGGATCACTCCTTGCAAGAAGAGTACGCTCTCGCATGAGAGATAGCTGGTCGAATGGATCATGGCGCGCCCTAGCTCCACTGGATCCAGTCGACCAGGATCAACTGTCGAGTACAAACCCTTTTGTAAACTGATCAACACGCCCGACTTTAGATACCTTGAGATCGTAGTTCTGAGAGTATTCCCGTTTTCTATACCCCAGAGAAGGGCCAAATCCGCCGTGTGGAATATTTTCCTCTCTTGAGATAAAAGGGCTTTATGTTTATTTATTATGTACATATATGTACATAATAAGAAACAGACAATCGTTTGTCAAGCTCCTTCCGCTTCTTACCATATGTTCATTCTAACATCTGGACAATAGTGGAACGGGGAGTATGCTGTTTGAGTCTTGGGCAAGACTCACATGCAGGGACTCCCCGAATATATTCCACCGATCAACTTCAGTAACAAGAAAGAAACCAGGGCGGGCTTCTCTCTCTTCGTCCCCTACTTGCAGGGACGGTTTTCATTACGGCCTCCACAGGCAGGGGTCACTACCAGTGGCGTAATCGACCGGACAGAGGTCGATCTCAGTCGGCACAGCACCTTCCAATGCTCGCCACTCCACACCGCCGTGGACTTGCTGGAGACAGAATCCGGCGCATGTCGAGGTTTGCAACTCGGCATGATACGGCACTTGCCAAATTCCGTCTTGAGTGATGACGGTTTCATAATAGTCGAGCGTCTCGCCGGGATTGAGTGGTAAACCACTGTGCCACACCCAGAAAGACGACCCCTCTCTCATATACTCCCATGTCTGGAGCACATTGTTGCCGTCTAACCCAAAGTACGGGAAAAACGTTTGAGGCAGATACTCACCGGCGAGAGCGCCTACGATGGCGATGGGGCTTCTCTGTCCGTCGGGAAGGTAGGCACCACAACCATCTGCTGTCAATCCAGCTCCATTACAGCCGTTCTGTAATTCAGCCAGGGGGATTTCCCAGCGAGTCACAGGGTGGGTCGTTTTATTGTTCGGGAACCAGATGTAAGCGGTCGTCGTCGTGGGTGGCTCCAGGAGCACTTGGGGGGAGAAAGCCGCTATGTAATCGGTCTGGGTCCAGTAACTTTTTGCATTATACGCGGCATATCCCGCCCAGACATAAACCGAGGCTTTCCCCAGTTTTTCACCCAGCTTGGCAAGGGATACACCAAACTCGTTGAGTCCCGGCGCATACACCGTCCATCCAGCAACCCCAGGGATATTCTCCGCAACCTGAAACCCTATCGGTCCCAAGCGGCTTGAGTTTATACCCCAAAACGAAATTCCACCATTGTGAAAATTGGTGGAAAGCATGGTCAGGCTGGGTATACCAGATGCCATGTTCGAACGAGGTCCCCAGATGACCCAATTACCATTTTGCCAGGTTGCTCCGTTGGCCGCCAGCCAGTTACGCCCTTCCATCACCATCTCTGGTGATGTTGAGCCTAGGTTGACTAGCGCCCGCTCGAACGCCACGGCCTGTTCACCAGCGATAGTCAGCTGGGAACCCTCGAAGTAAAACGAGGACGAGGCCGGTGCGGACCAGGGAATCGGGAGGTGCTGGCGGATGGGGTATCCCAGTCCGAGGTTATCGGATAGGTTTGCTTCGATCCGTGCCATGTCCCCCAGGTCACGCTGGACATATAACTGGTACGCGGCCGGACTGCCGAACTTACTTAGCAGTTGCGCTCCGGTCAACGTATGGATCGGTGACCAGTCCACCACATGTATTCCATACTCGTCACTCATGAGTATATTGTCCTTGTGGTAAATATCGGTCGACGCGAATCCAGCGTCTGCCTTCATCAGCAGGTATTGCTCAGCCTGCTGCATGATCTCTGGTAGTCTAGACCACTCTCCCGTCTTCGCTAGGTACACAAAGACATCTTCGCCAAAATCGGGGGAGTACACTATCCCTCCACTATTTCCGAATTTTGCGATCGAGAATAGTCCATCTAGCTGTGGTTCTCCGGCTAGGTTGCCGTTTAGCCAAAACTGGGCGTCCTCGTACTTCGTGAAAACTCTGGCAAACCTGTAGACGCCGGGGGCTTCCACCGTCACCAAAACTGAGTTTTCCGAGAGCGGATCCCCTCCGTGGATAACTGCCCACTGCCTACCCTGGTGTTCAAACACCTGGGAGACGTGGTTGTTACGAAAGTTGGGCCCGATGGTCATCGCAGTAGACACCGCCGTGTAGGCCGGTTTCACCAACAATGATCCAGTGATCGTACCCGTCTTGTCTACGAGGTACGCGGCCACTTCCTGGAATTTTACGTTACCCAAGAAGTCCTGCCAGACCTGCCACCCCTCGATCTCCTTGAGGAACCGATTAAGTAAATCACCGTTCTCAAAGAAAAAGAGGACCTCCGTTTCCTCAGTGGCATGCTCCAATGAGTATTGGAGTGCAGCCTTGGGTCCCGCAAGGGCGGCTTGAATCTCTGTCTCGTTCGCCCATGGGGAGACTACAACGTTGATGTTAAACACATTGTCGAGCTTGCCCTCCGGGAGACCCGCAACTAATTCTGCAGTGGGCGGAGTTTCCATTTGCACCACTACGATGTGGCGGAAATGCTGAGCCAAGCCAAGCCCTTCGGCTTGCGCCTGGGGACCCATGATGGCGGCGGAATCGCGGTTCAACGCAATCAGTTCATCCCTGATCATGTCTTCACCAAGTGCGCCGGTGTAGGATTCGGCGACGAGATCGACTACTTGTGTGCCGTGGTCTACTCGCCAACCAAACACAGGAACTCGAAAGTTTGTACCTGCAGCGAGCTTTGACACTTGCGCAATGGTTTGTTCGAGCGTTCCCGAGTGGTCCACACCAGTGGAGATCCAGCTTGCCGCCTCTCCCACCCCGTGGGACTCAAATTCGGCGAGGGTCTTGCCAGCTTCGAGCTCGGCTTTGACGCTTTGGGCGCCGCAACCTGACAAGTCGCTGGCGTGCGTGAGTACGTTAATTGACCGTATCCACCCCTTGTCAATCAACTTGTTGGCGAGTGTCAGGATCTCGGGCGTAACCTGAGCGGCAAGAGAACCGATCTCAAAGTAGTACGCAGGCACGCCGCCAGCGGCGATGCGTCCCGCATAAAACAGGGATCCCGTGTTGACTCGCCCGTCAACACAGACGAAGTTTAGGTCAACTTTGCCACCGTTATTGAGGTAGCTTTGGAAGGCCGACCTCGACCCGGCGATATCGTTGTTGTTCATTAACACCTCTGCAACCTGAGGATCCTGGTTGGAGAGATTCCAACCTGCTACATGAGTTTGTATACCCCCATCCGGCGGCACCGCTCCTTGCGGGGTGGTGCAGGCGCTAAGCATTACTGCCAGTGCCAAAATTATCGTTCCTATCCGTTTCATTTTTCACCTATTCCTTATCTATGATTTACCCTCCCCCTAGGGGCTAGAGTATTTGGATACGACCTTACACGACGCGCGCTCTGCCCGAGAGCACTAACTTTTGGTTGCCCAAACCTCAGTTTGCCGCAGACTAGGGACAAGTAAGTATCCCCTATCTGCGACAAACGTTAGCCAGACAACCAAGCCCATATTGTTTGTAGGAAGTTGATCGGTATTTGAGTAATTTTTGACACCCTAACTCTCGCGATGAGAGCGAGTATCTCAAGTACCCATTCCTTCCTACAAATATCTTGTTAAGGTGCATAGGCGCGTAATGCACCCCCGATACACATCGGATACGCCACATTATACCCTATAACTACAAATTTTCTGGACTAATCACCCATTGGGTGGCCAAACAGGTTGTAGAGCATGGTCCCCAGGATCGCGCTCACCGGCCAAGGGAGCCTTTGGACCCATTCCGGCGGGGTGTATTCTCTGTCTTCCATACTAGAGTTACTGCCCCATCTCAAACGTATAGACCGGGAGTCCCCAGGCTAGCGCCGACACAGTCTGGCGCACTCCTTCGTTTTGCAGATGCTCCATATGGGCAACCACAGCATCTGGATCAACGTCCAGATCCTTTATCACACTCCCACCCTCTTTTGCCAGTAAATAAGCCACCTTTTTATTCATAAACTGCACCACTTGCGGGTGATTGACAAATATCGAGATTTTCCCGTTCGTTGGCGCCACCATAGGCACCATCGATTTGTCAGTTAGCTCATGCTCAGGTATCACGATATTTACAACCGCACCCTCTTTATGATCACCGGGGAAACAGGGATACGCGAGTTGACTCGCTTTACCCGGTACATTCCACATGGTGTCAAAGAACGCAACCGAGAGAGAGCGCAAGACTTTCTCACTCATCCCGTACTGCTCAGGCTTAGTCATCATCAGTTTCATATGCCCACACCCTACAAAGCGTGGATCAAGTAAATATCGGGAGAGAAATACTTGGAGTCTAGGGTCTGGATTGATCACAAAGTTATACATCTCACTAGCCGTATGGAATTTTTTACCCCCCATCCGTTTTGCGCCATACCCTTCATTGAGGAATTCAGCGAGGTGATGCATCGCGTGCTCATCCGTATGCATATAAAACTTACCCACGTGTGACAAATACCAGTCAAATACTTTAAGTATTTCCCCGGGGTTAAAGTGCCTGCCGGCCACCGC
Organism: uncultured Pseudomonadales bacterium; assembly: GCA_964527065.1. GTDB lineage: Bacteria > Patescibacteriota > Microgenomatia > UBA1400 > UBA12108 > CAJAUT01. The sequence continues at coordinate 16,038 of CAZGNX010000004.1, read as the reverse complement.
TCCCACCGCAATAATTGCCTCCGCCAGGCGGGATACATCCCCTCCAGGATTGCCTACAATTGGATTTGTCTCTCGTCCATCAACGCACGCATCATATTCACTCGTCAACAATTCTCCCAGTCGTACCCAGCGCACAACTTCGCTTTGTGCCAAATACTTTGCAACCTCAGCTTCTGTATGAACTTTTTTTGGTTGTGGGCGTAGCGCAACTTTCACGCTTTACTCCTCTACTGCCGACAAGAGTGCTTTGAGTTGTTCTTCCACTGCCTTCCAGTCACCACTAGCTCCGCGAATCTCCTCAAATATCCAGTTCAGATCTACGAGGATCTGGTCATCTTTTACGATCATTTTTGTCTTACTCATTGTGCCCCCCTTATTCGTGCACTTATGCACTCATGCATTTATTTATACCCCACAGGCACTTCTTTCAGTACTGGCCCCAAAGACATTCGTCTGTGTTCTGGGTCGACATTTTCTACAAGTACTTCAATTGGCTCACCAGGTTTGAGTTCGCCAAATGACCCTATGCGTGAGACGTGGATGAGGCCATCAACGCCTGGCTCAAAATTCACAAACACCCCAAACGGCGCTGACCTAGAGACTACACCCTTGACGGTCGTGCCCGCACTATACTTCTCGGCGACGCGACTCCATGGGTCCGCCTGGAGCTGTTTGATCGAGAGGTTCAGCTTGCCTGTGCCCTCTTCCACTCCAAGCACCTTGACCTCAACTTTGTCTCCAACTTTCAGATATTTATGGATATCTTCCACCTTTTCCCACGAGATCTCCGAGATATGCACGAGCCCTTCGACAGTGATCGTCTCGCGCCCCGAGACAACAGGCACTGCCACAAATGCACCAAACGAGAGCACACCTGTCACCGATCCTGAGAACGTATTACCTACCTTGACTGCCTTGAGTGCCCCTTCACGCGCCTCCATCACTGCGGCCTCCGAGACGTGTTTCTCCGAGAAGATCAATCTGTTTTTCTCTCGGTCGACCTCAATCGGTTTGACGTTGATCGCCTTGCCCACCAGTGCGGCCAGGTTCCCTGCATAACTGGCGCCAAACTGGGATGATGGGATAAACCCGCGCAATCCCTGCCAGCGCACGATCATGCCGCCACGGTTGAGCTCAACTGTCTTGACCTGTACTTCTGTTTCGTTTTTGAGGTAGTCATCAAGCATATTCCAGAGCTTATCAAACATCGCCCTCTTGAGAGAGAGGAGGATCTGCCCTCGCTCATTCTCATCACTGGCAACATATACTTCGATCTCATCTCCGATTTTGAGAGTTTCAATAAATTCCTTGGCATATTCGTATTCGCGCTCAGCTACAATCCCCTCTGTTTTAGCCCCAATATCTACCATCACTGCCTTGCGCGTGATGAGTGTCACAAGACCAACAATAGTCTCTCCTTTTTTGGGTACAGTCAGTTGATAGCCAGAGCTAGAGAGTAGCTCTTCCATGGTCGCTGGTTCACCCTGAGCATGCTTGTCCTGAGCTTGTTTAATGGGTGAAACGGATTCTTTGTTATTCGTCTTGGGTGCCACTACTGTCTTTGGTGTGGCAACTGGTTTTGTCTTTACTTCTTTTTTCACCGCAGGCTTTGCTGCCTTTTTTGTTGTTCCTGCCTGCGCAGGCAGGTTTTTATCTTTTGCCATAATCAAAAATCTCCTTCCTGAGATTTAGCTATTGTACCAGGGTAAAAGAAATCTGACAATTACCTACGGCTGTGACATGTCACCAGGGATCAGCTGACTCGGCTCAATCAGGTAGACATCGGTAGGCACCGCGAGCGAGATAAAGAAATAGCGCACCATCACAATGAGCGCACCAATCCCCACAGCCAAAACGAGCATCCCAAAGAACTGGTTATAGATAATCATTTTCTTTTTGTTCTTAAATTTAGCCATATATTTCACTCTATACTATTATTCCGCCCCCCGCAAGTATCCCCTTTCCATCATAAAAAACCGCACTCTGACCAGGGGCAGGAGCAAATATTGGCTTCTCCAGTGTTATCGTGTCACTGTGTAACTGTGTCACTGCATGTAGCTCGCCGAGATTCCGTATTCTCACCCACAATTTCTCTCCTATTTCCTGTTTCCTAATTCCTAATTCCAAAACTCGTATTTCTCTCGTCATCGCCTCATCTCGCTTACCTACTATCAGCCGGTTTCCCTTACTATCCTTCTCTATAACGTATAGTGGAGGCATATCCGAGCTCTGCATCTGGGGCAACACTTCCCACCCGCCCCGGCTCCCGATCGTGTAAAACCACAAACCTTTGTGTCGGCCAACTACCACGTAGTCGTCCTCCAAATAACCAACATCCAAACTCCAATCATCAAACTGTTTAGAATTTATTATATTCTTTTTGTGTCCATTTCCAGATTGTTTGTGTATTGATGCTTGATTATTGGTTATTTTCATCACCACTTCACCTGGCTGCTCACCCAATCGGTCTCGCAGTAGTTGAGCAACATCCACGTCACCAATAAAGCAAATGCCCATTGAGTCTGGTTTGCTGGCCGTAGCTAGTTTGAGCTTGTGCGCCTTTGCCCGCACCTCACTCTTGAGCATACCTCCAAGCGGGAACAACATATGTGCCAAATGATCCTGTGGTATTTGCCAGAGGAAATACGATTGGTCTTTACTCTCATCTTTGGCTCGCTGTAACTGACAATCCTTGATACGAGCATAGTGCCCTGTGGCCACATAATCATAACCATGCTTGATGGCCCAGTCATAAAAAATCCCAAACTTAATCTCCCTGTTGCACATCACGTCCGGATTTGGTGTCCTGCCTGCCTCATACTCAGCATAAAAATACTCGATTACTTTTGCTTTGTATTCCTTCCTAAAATCTAACACCTGAAAACTAATTCCTAACTGCATTGCCACTTTGAGCGCATGAGCTTTGTCCTGGTCAGTGCGGCACCCAGGCTCGTTATAACACTCGAGGTAAACTGCCTCGACCTCATATCCCTGCTCCAAGAGTAGCGAGGCAGCAACCGATGAGTCTACTCCCCCACTCAGGCCCACGACTACGCGCTTCTGCATACCCTACCCCGCCACCACCGCAAAATCCTTAAGATCCATCCAACCAACGAGCATCTTAGTACTCAGTCTTGATCTATCGGTAATAGATACCCGTGATTTAATTTTCCGACCCGACATGTAATAGGTGATTCCGACCACTTTACGCTTTTTTCTCCCAAGAGAATTGTGAAAGTTAGATTCATAGAGTACATTATCATCTACCATCAATCCTAGCCGCTCGGCTACCACGATATCAAGGCTAGAGATATCAGCTCCCGTATCAATCTTTGCTCGCACGACCTCCCGTTCACCGCCCATACCTACAATCTCCACATCCTCATATCTCCCAACCGATTTTTTCCCCAACCCTCGCTCCGCAAGCTTAGGATCCGCAAAGAGCGCCTGCGCTACCCGGATACCGTGGCGGGTCGAGACTATCTTGAGTCCTTTCACCCGGGCTAGACGATCCTTGAGTCCTGCTCTATTGGCAATCTGGATTTTGAGTCCCGGCTGAGCGTTTACCTCAAGTATCATCGGCACTGCCTGCACTTCTTTTGACTTATCACTAATATCCTGTTTCCTACTATCCTGCTCAATTGGTTGAAGGACTATGTCGGAAGCCATATACCCAAGCCCTATCGCCTCAGAAGCCGCGATCGCCGTCTCCAGTATCTCTTCCCATTGTGGAATGAGTATGCCTGAGAGTTTACGCCGGGTACCTGGGAAAAATTCACACGGCTTAGCGTGATGGACACCGTACGTTGTGATCCCGCTTGCCATATCAATCCCGACCGCCGCCGCGCCTTGGAAGAGATTGGCTCTCCCACCAGACTCCTGGGTGGGCAAACGCACATAGCTCATCACAGGCACGCGATTATACACAATCACGCGAATATCAGGCGTGCCGTGGTAACTATACTTTTCAAATGCTGGATGTACCCGCACCCGCTCCTCAATATAAGCAATATCTGATACATCATCCATCGAATAGCGTCCCGCTAAGATATCCGCAGCGTGGAGACGCAAGTCATTCACTCCCCAAAGAGAGCCCTGGGAATCGATCCACTCCCCTGCGTACTCCCCACGGTGCTCAATCACCACAATTCCCTGTCCACCCAGCCCATTATTGGGTTTGACGACAAAATCTGTGGGCAAGCGGAGAAAATCAAAGCGCTCAAGAGCCTCCATACTCCTGATGACTGCAAATGTCTGAGGCACACGCACCTTGGCTAGTCTGAGTGTTTTCTTAGTGAGTAGCTTAGAATTGGCGATCTCCTTGCCCCGTCGGCTGTTATAGACCGAAGTATAGAGATGGTTACGCGAGTTAAGCCCCAGTACATCTCTAATCTTCATAGATAAATCTCAATAATCAAATAACAATCATCAAACAAATTCTAACTCTTAATGATCTAAATAGGTAATTAATTATTGTTTGGATATTGATTATTGGTGATTGATTATTATTCCTCTTCATCTTCCTTCACTATACCCCTGTACATGAGATACTCCGACAACCTTAGCCCCGTATATCGCCCCATAAACAAATCAAATATGGCCACCCCAAAAAAGATTAGTTCTGGCCACAACAAGACTGCCCTCTGTACCATTTCATTCCCCAATATTAGTGAGGAAATCATTGCGAGTATAAATGTCTGAAAAATGAGTGCCCGAGCTTCGCTTGCCGATCTCCCCTGTTGGATATCAATAAATGTCTCAGCTAAGAGCATGAGGATCAAAATCGGGAATATCCCTACCGTCACTAGTTCACTCACGTGCCAAATTGAGGCTCCAAAGAGAGTCAAAAATACGCCTCCTGACACTAGCCACAAAAGCAAAGAGACCCTCGGCAAGTATTGGAGCTTAAATGACTTCAGTATCGTGCGACCCATGAGCGTGACAAGGAGGATGATCACAAACAATGCGACCCCCGCCCATACGCCCGTTGCCAGGAATGCTACCGACAAGAGCGATGGGGTGAGAATTCCAGCCCCTCGGATACCAATGAGATGGCGGGCGGCAGTAACCATGGCCACAACTAGTGGGAACAACAGTATAAGAACTACGGTATTTACGGGCACGCCATTCTTGACTGCCTTATTTACGCCTTGCCGCAAAAAGTTCTGCCACGAGAGCTCACCCACCGGATTCTCTTCTATCACTCTCTCCAACTTGTTTTTGGTCTCACTAGTTGGCTGAGTTAGATCAGTCTTGTCCTCGACCCTCCGCTCCACAATACCTACTTGTTGTAGTTGACCAGAGGGTGTCGCCACCTCACCAGAAATTGTGGCGTCAGGAGGTACTACTTGCGCCTTGGCTGGAACCGTAAAAACCAAAACCATGGCCAAGGACAAGAATAACTGTTTCATTGGGGGTATTATACCTTGTCACTGTGTCACTTTGTCACTGTCAAAGCAGAGGCTCTACAATGGGGGCAAAAGAATCGCTCCAGCTAGCCGCACCCTCTACCACTTTGTCATTGATAAAGAAGGTAGGTGTAGCCCCGTAGCCAAATGAGCTGGCAATCTGGGGGTCTCCTGTGACGCGCGCCTCAAACTTCTTAGAATCTATACAGCTCTTCAGTTTGCCCTCATCTACCGCACCCTTAAGAAAGGCAGCAATCTCTCCCGACTTAGCTCGGTCATTCTGAACTGTATTGTTGATCAGCGCATATCCCTCATTATTCATCAGAAGATCGTGCGCCTGCCAGAATTTGCCTTGCTCGTTGGCGCAGTACAAAGCAAGGGTCCCCAGCTCTCCGTTACCATGTCCAGGGGTGTAGAGCCATAGGAAGGCGGCTTTGCCACTATCCACGAGTTTCTTGATCTCCAAGACTGGTGGTACATACGTCCCCCCATCAGATACTGGCTTAAACCTGGGGTTCATTTCTACCGCGAGCGTTGGGTTGTGTCCTCCAGCCACATGACAGAACGGGCAAGAGGTATCAGAAAACTCGACAAACTTGAGTTTCGCATCGCGGTCCCCAAAGACCAGATTGTCTTTGTCAGCAAACAACGCCTCGACTTTGTCCATGTCAATAGGTTGGGGTGCCGGTGCGGCTTGTTGACCCACTTGCGCCACTGTATTGGTCGCTCCCTTTTCCAAAAATTCTGTTTTTGTCTTAAACACTCCCAAATAAAAAGCGCCAACTATAAGCAGTATCACCATCACGTACTGAGTAATTGCTTGTTTCATCTCTATCACTATACCAGCCGATGTGGATACTGCCAACCCTGACAATCTATATCAAAAGACTATGTACCTTGTGCTGTCAGCCACCGCTCAGCGTCCAGCGCCGCCGCCACCCCCATCCCCGCGGCCGTAGCGGCCTGACGGTAGCGGTGATCCACACAGTCTCCCGCCGCAAATACTCCCTCTAGGCTGGTCATGGTCGGCCAAGACCCCTTACCTATCTTTATATATCCTTCTTCATCCACCTCCACTCCGCTCCCCTTCAAGAATCCCGTGGCCGGGACATGTCCTATTGCAAAAAAGAGTCCCTCTGCCTCCACCACCGCCAATTTACCTGCTTTATTTCTAACAACTAATTTCTCAACTCGTTCACCTTTTATCTCAACAAGTTGTGTTTCCCACAGCACGGTGATCTTGTCTGGATTATCCAAGGCGCGTTTTTGCATTATGCGGCTAGCGCGAAACTCTGTGCCCCTCACCAACATAGTCACGTGGCTTGCAAATTTGGTGAGGGCCGAGGCGTCCTCAATAGCTGCGTCCCCTCCCCCCACTACATAAACGTTTTTACCGCTATAAAAGGGCGCATCACACACTGCGCAGGTCGAGAATCCCTTGCCCCAGTATCGATCTTCCCCTACTCCAAGGAGCCGGGACGACGCCCCCATCGCCAGGATGACTGCGTCAAATTCACTCCTCAGTTTGGCCAAATCATTGATCGTTTCGTATACTAGGAGAGAGCCAAACTTACGCGCTTGCTCAGTCATCTCTACCATCATCTCTGGGCCAGTTTTGCCTACTATACCTGGATAGTTCTCGATTTCGGTCGTTTTGGTCAGCTGTCCCCCTGGCTCCTCCCCAGCATAGACAGTGGTCTCAATCTCAGCGCGGGAGGCATAGATCGCCGCCGACAACCCAGCCGGTCCAGATCCAATGATGGCAATTTTATGTTTCATAAAATGAATTATAACTCCTATATAAATCTTGGGTATCTTGTTTGAGAAAATATTACGCAGATATTGGCGAGCTGGTTTCCCGATGCGAATTGGGAATCGCCATATCGAGTTAGAGGAAAATCTCGCGCTGGCGAGATTATTCCGGTTTTCACCAAACAACGATACCAAGGTTTATATAAACCTTATTGTGCCAACTTCAGCAAATTCTCATACATAGGCCGCCCAGCAAAGCCGACTTTGCGCCCTATCTCTTTCCCGTCCTTAAACAAAATCACGGTGGGGATCGAGACAACTCCGTACTGTTGCGCCGTCTCTTGGTTAGCGTCCACATCAAGCTTACCAATCGTTATTTTGCCTGCATAATCGGTCGCAAGTTGGTCCACAACCGGCCCGGCCATCACGCATGGCCCACACCACGTCGCCCAAAAATCGACCATCACTGGTTTGCTACTTGCAAGCACATCTTGAGCAAAATTCTGGTCAGTAAATGTTTGTGTATTAGTCCCTGTCATTTATCCCTCCTTTTTGTGCCTACCCATAATAGCACACCGCTTACAACCATTAACCCCGCAAAATAGTAATCCATTACCCACGCCTCCACTCGCAACCCCTCAAGAGCAAGGCGAATTAACCCATACCCCACCAAATAAATTCCTACCCGAGTTTTTGCCGCTTGTCCCCGCACGCTCAATATCAAACCAAAGAGTACCAAGCTCAGCAGACTTTCGTACAAGAAGAGCGGCTTGCCTCCCTCTCCCCACAATTCGTTATTGACCAGGTTACCCCACCTCCCTATCGCTTGAGCCAGCGGCAACCCCGTGACCACAGAGGCCAGTACCCTCCATCTATTCATTTTTGCATTCGTGCGTTTTTGCATTGCTATCCAAAAACCCACCGCTCCCCCCACGAGTCCCCCTAGTATCCCGAGTCCCCCTCTCCATATCGCCAGTATTTGTCCCAAATTCTGTGAGTAATGCTCCCACAGATCTATCACGTGATAGGCGCGTGCACCTACAATCCCAAATAAGAGTACTGATGGCAAGACTTTGTTTACCTTGGGCTCAATGCGCTCTGCAACACTCCATCCCGCAACTCCCGCCACCCCTACTATGAGTCCGTACCAATGAAACATACCTCAATCTTACCAAGAAATGTGTCTATGTTTCCAAAAAGAAAACATTACGCAGGCGGGTAGCCGAGTTAGAGGTGAATTCGCCACCAGGCGAATATCACCGTTTTTCGACTTTGGGAACTAGACAGATTTCTTAAGACACCCAAAAACTAAATAACACAAATATCCCCGTAACAATCGAGAGTAACACGACTCTCTCCTCGTCAGTTATTTCCCGTTTTATCATCCAGAATAGTCTTACATGCAGTCTCCTCGGCTCACTCCTCTGCAAGCGCCACGAATCAGTGAGGATATGGAACATGAGACCCATCACCACTCCCTTGCCAAACAGTCCAGCGGTGGAGGTAAGGGCAAAAAACGCAAGCGGCACCCAGATAATCATAAACAGTGCCGAACGGAACGAGAGCCTCTCCTGCTCCAACCTACGACTATCCAACAAGTCAAGTGCCGCTAGATACTTCTTTTCTTTTACTAGCCACAAATACTGCTGCGATATCTGTGCTCCAGGATAACTATAGGTGTAGACTATTCGGTCAACAAATAACAGCAAAACCCCCAAAACCACTCCTGCTACCCAAAAACTCCATGACAAAGGGTTGCTCCACCCTGCGTTGAGCATAAGCACTATTACTCCATACCCCAACGCCATTGGCACATGCGCCATTACATATCGCTTCATAGCTCCAATATATACTAAACTCGAAAAAGATTGCAGGAAAATGTCTAAATGTTCCAAAACAAAACATTACGCAGGCGGGCAGCCGAGTTAGAGGTGAATTCGTCACCAGACGAATATCACCGTTTTTGTACTTGGAATATTAGACAGTTTTCACCCCTTTTTTTAGTTCCCCCACCTTCCACATAAACAACCTCCCCTTAGACTTGGCGTGATCTGCATCCACCGCAAACGCGCGCGCCGCCTCAAGTATCTGTCTTGGCACCGTTTTGGCCATGCGAATATAGAGTGATTTGTGCGCCATATCGTCCAGGTCCACCGCCAGGCGATACCCATAATCCTGGAACTCGCGGGAGATGTACTTTGAGCTATCCTGCGGCTGATAGTTGGCCAAGATATCCGCGAGGAGCGTGGGCTGGGTCGCAGATTTAGTCATAGGTTAGATTCCCTCGCCATCACGATACTTACAAGCACCCAAAAGCTGGCAAGTAGCATAAATATCTCCCGCCACACCCCGTACCATACGCCAATCGCAACAAGGGCAAACAACCCAATGGTCATAATCGAATACATCATCTCCCCATACACCCAGTAGGCGATGCTCCCCATCCTCTGCCCTCCCAACTGCTCATAATCAACATAAAAACTCGAATAAACCGTCCCAAAAATGGCGCCAGACATGTCAAGGGCCAAAATTGCCCCCACACTCCCCACAAACAACCGCACTATCCATCCAATCGAATTGACCCCAGCGCTCAGACTAAACAAGATCTCATCGCTCCAATCATGCCTGGCCCTGAGACGATCAAACGCTCTCCCCATCACGATCCTCACAAGAAGCGACACCACCCCCACTGCAAAGAAAATCCCCCCCATCATGCCAGTCCTGATCCCCATCACAAAAATAGCCAGAGGCCACAAGACAGAGATCGAGTAATCATCAACTGCCCGCGCACCCACCCCAATCCCGATATGGGAATACCGGGAATTGCGGATCCATAGCCAAAATCCCGCCAGGCTCGCGCCATTGCGGTGCACATGAGGAGGCATACGAATGAGCGGCACAAACGAAATCATCAGGATCACAAGGGCCAGACCATAGAGAGGGCCAAATCCCCATCGCTCAATGACCAGCCCGGCTGCCAGTGGCCCCAGGAGTGTGGTGAGCTGTTCGATAGTAGTCATCATTCCCATTTGCTGACCCACATGTGCCTGGTCTGAGTCTTGCGAGATGGCACTGCTACGAGCCACCCAGTAAAATGGCACATTGAGCCCTCCCGCAATCGCCGAGACCACAACTAGCCATGGAGCCTGGTCAGCCAGCAAGAGTGCACTCAAGTTAATCGCTAAGATGATCAGTGAAATTGCAATACTTCTGCGAAATCCGATCCGCTCAATCAGCCATGAGATTGGCAACACGCTCACTAGGGTAATCGCTCGCGTCAGCAGATAATAGCCACAAACGAGCCATATCCCACTATTCATTTCTCCCCACAGCCTAACCCCCAGGATATACAAAAATACCGGAGTAAAAATACCCACCAGAGCAAATACCAGATTGCGCAACATCCCATTTACATAGAATGCTGTGAGTCCTGTATGAGAATGTACTCTATGTGGGATCGTCCGCCAAACACTCATGACTCAATCATATACCAAGCATCTGCTCAACCTCTGCTTTAGTCGTAATCTGCTCTATCCCTTTGTCATCGCGGAACTTGACGAGTCGTGGGAACCGTAGCGCGTACCCCGCCGAGTGCGTGGGTGAGATCGTGATCTCGTCCGCCGCCACCTCCACAACTATCCTCGGCTCCACCCACACATCCGGCTCCAACGTTTTGGGTACAATGTAGCCCCCTGGCATTGTTGTCGTCTCGATCTTTTTGAGCCTTGCCCCCAGCTCACCAAATATCTCATCCGTGATACCAGTCCCTACTTTTGCAATCGTTACTATTGCGTCGTTTTCTGTATTTGGATTTTGATTATTGGATCTTGTTTGATTATTGGTGCTTGGTGCTTGGTGATTACCTTGTATTCCAACCAAGAATGCCCCTACCCCAAACTTCTGCCTCTTCCCTCTTCCCTTGTAGTAGCCCAAGATCACTACGTCAAGCGTGTCTGCAAGTTTAGCTCGCGAGTCTTCGCTCTCCTTAAACTTGACCCAGTTAAACCCCGTCCGCCCTGGCATATACTGGCCGTCTTTTTGTTTGACTAGCACCCCCTCAAGCCCTGCTACCAGTTGTTTGGCATGGTAGTCACGCAGAACATCAGGGTCTTCCGTCTCGATGTATTCATCCACAACAAGCACCTCATCTCCAAGAATTGTGGCCGCCAATATGTTCCTCCGCTGTGACAGGGGCAGATAAATCAGACTCTCTCCGTCTCGGTACATAATGTCAAAGACAAAAAATCTCAGTGGTACACTACTCTGCGCCTCACTCACCCCGTGCTTACGCTTGCGCGTGATCGTCAGCTGGAACGGCACCAGTTTGCCGGTTTTGGGGTCATACCCCACCGCCTCCGCGTCCAGTATCACCTCACTTGCCTTGATTTGAGCTGAGATACTCTGCAGTTCAGGGAACATCGCCGAGCTTTCGTCGAGATTACGTGTAAACGTCCGTACCCAAAACTTGGGCTTTTCCTCCTCAAACATCATAGTTTGATTATTAGAATTTTGAATTTGTTTGGAGTTTGGTGCTTGATTATTGGAGCTTTCAAATTCATTTCTTTTGAAATGAATTTGCACCCTCGTCCCGTCGTACTTGGGCTCCACATAGACCCGCCCCATTTTCTCTATCATCTCTGTCGCTGTCTTTAGTCGCTGTGCAAGCACCGGCACAATTGGTGTACCCAGAGCTATAGTCATCTGATCTACTGCCTTCACCACTCCCAATTCTTTAATCATTCGGGCGAGCACTCCCACGTCAGGCCGAATTTGGTAGGCCCGCTCCAGGGCGTCGCTATATTCTTTGGTACCATTCTCCATGTAGCTCAGCGCGTCAATCACTGTCTTGTCGCTAAATCCCAAACGTAACTTGCCCGCCACCATCCGGACAATATATTTAGCACTCTGTGGATCCGACTCCTTTATGAGCTTGGCTAATCCCCCCACCTTCCGCTCCTGACTCCCTGTGCCACTATCCCTGGCAATCTTTTCTAGCAGTTCATAAACCTGTGTAACACTCATTTGTTCATTTGTGCGTTTATGCATACGTTCATTCTTAAGTTTCTGTACTAACTCCCCCAAATCCCCTATCTGTTGAAACTCTTGGACAGTTTTGCCCAAAGCCCGCAATATCATTTTCTCGGCGAGATTAAACTCCAGTCGGTCAAAGGCTGGTCGCAGTCCACCCAGGGACAAATACACGAGCTTGTCAATTTCTTCTACATTTGCCTCGCGCATCAACTCCGCTAGGATTGTCGTCTTCTGATTGCGCAAACTCGTTGTCTCTATCCTGCCAAAATACTCTGTTAACTCGCTAAATTTCATAGCACTATTGTACCCTAGCGCGAACAATTACTTGGTGGGCAACATTTTGGCGACACTATTATTTTCCTTTACAACAAAATGCGCGACGCGTCAGCAGGCAAGTGTTTTGTACTCAATCCAAAATAATACCGGAGCTCACAAATGTGGTCCAACAAGTAATAGTCAACACTTGCTTATTCCCGCAATTAGTGCGTTAATTACACTATGCCCTACTCCCCCAAATACACAATCACCAACCCTATCCTCAAAAACGTCGGCATCATCGACTCCGCCCGCGAAGTGATCGCGACTGCCCCCCTTGTTCCAGCCTGGGAACGCCGCTTTCGCTCGCAAGCCCGCGCCAAAATCATCCATCATGGGACTCACTTAGAAGGTAACGATCTCAATCTGGAAGAAGTAGAGGTTGTGTTAGAGTCTGACCTTAAAAGGAGTACCCAACCCCCAGACTCAAAGGCGGGAAGGTCAGACCCTATGGGTCCCCTCCCAGTCGGCCGTGACCGCGATATCCAAGAGGTCATCAATTACCGTAGCGTCATGGATTACCTCGACTCTCTTGCCCCGACTGCACCCAGCACACCCGGTGTGAAGGGCGCCCACACACCGGGTGTGACATCGCTCATTGTCCCCCTCTCTCGCCACATCCTGCAAGAGGTTCACCGCCTGACAGTCAAAGGTATATTGAGCGAGAGTGAGGCCGGCCACTACCGCAACGTCAAAGTCGTGATCCGCAATACTGCAACCGGTGAGATTAGTTTCCGCCCACCTCCCCCAACCGAAGTACCACTACTAATCGAAGAATTGTTTGAGTGGCTCGCCTCCGCGGAAGGTCAGCAGGTCCACCCACTTTTGCGCGGTGGACTACTTCACTACGAACTTGCCCGGATCCACCCTTTTACCGATGGCAACGGTCGTACAGCAAGGGCAATGACCCTCCTCCTCCTCTACCTAGAAGGGTACGAAGTCAAAAAGTTCTTTGCCCTCGAAGAATATTACGACAAGTATCCAGAAGAGTACTACACGGCCCTGCAATCTGTCGCAACAACAGGCGAACTTACCAGTTGGCTCGAATATTTCACCCTTGGCATCAGCATCGAGTTTAGCCGGATCAAGACACTTGTACAAAAACTCTCTCTCGACCTCCACCTCAAACATACGCTCGGTGGTCACCAAATCACCCTAACTGACCGCCAAATTCGTCTTGTAGAGTATATTGAGAAGTACGGCAGCTTAGGGATGAAAGATGCCCGAGACATTCTAACGGATGTTTCAGAAGACACGATCCTGCGCGACTTGCGCTCGCTCGTACAAGAGAATCTACTCATTAAAAAGGGCAACACCAAAGGGAGTAAATACCAGCTCAAAAATACATGAACTACGCAACCGACTCTTCTTATCTCATGATGCTCCTCGTCCTCCCCTCTCTCTTTGGCCTCACGTTGATTGGCGAAGGAGTGAATAAAGTGATGAACTACGAACCCCGTGGCTGGATAAACGTCTCTATCGGAGCTATCTTCGTCGTTATCATTATCGTCGGCTACTTTATGATGTCCACAAATGGATTAACTTAATACACAACTGCACGAACGTACAAATGCAAAAATCTAATCTCAACGATTTGACGCTAAGCTTTTCCAAATCAACAATCAAACTTATTAAACAACTCCCTATCACAATCGTTAATAGGAATATTTGCACTCAACTCATCAGATCCAGCACCTCAATTGGCGCCAACTATCGCGAAGCTGTCGAATCAGAGTCACGGCAAGATTTTATTCATAAATGTGCTATTGCAAAAAAAAGAAGCCAGTGAAACTATTTATTGGTTATCCCTACTACTCGATATACACCCAGATCAAAAAGACAAAATTAATCTCCTAGTCAACAGTTCTGAAGAATTAATACGAATATTTGGAGCATCAATCGCTACATCCAAGCGCAATCTGAAAAGTCTCTAACCCGCATTCATTCATTTCTGCATTCATGCACTTTTCCATTGGCATCTCTCGATCTATTGATCGAGAGTGCCAGCCACCACTTCTTGCCACTGCAATGCAAATGTCTTCATCTTATCCGGCATGTTAGTCAAGAGGTCTGGACGGTAGGTAAACTTCTCTCCCGGGGCGTTCAAGTTTGTGTCTCCCAAATTGCGAGAGAGCAACACGCTCCCCCAGGCAATAATATTGCCCTCGATGTCCAGAGCCACATCATCCACACTCCCGCTCACATACGCGCTCTCGGTCGCAAAATCAGAACTCGCGATATACATACCCTGTAGGGTCGTGACGCTGGGGTCAATGATAACGTCACCCGAGACGATGAAGGCGAGGAATCCCCCGACCGGTACCGTAATATTGCTCTCTATCCGCAGATTCCCATTCACAAACACAACGTACTGCTCACCTACCCCCACCACCCACGGCGTCTCGATCTGAGCAGTGGCGGCCACTGGGTCGCTGTACCAGAATTCACGCCCGTCATTGCTAGGCAGGGTGAGGCTATCACTATTAAAGTCAGATTCTTGTCCCCGCACCACTCCCATCTGCGCCGAGAAATAATTGTAGTCCATCCGCTTGCCACGGTATCTGGCAAGCGTATTCCACAGCTCCTCTGATATCTCTCCCGCTCCTGTGTCTACCGACCCCGATCCCCTTATCAGCGCCCCTGCCGTCCCCCCCGCGCCAGGCAGGATCAGCCGACTGGAGGTGAGCGGCAGTTGTGAACGGATCGTGAGACCACCAGCTTGCGAGCCCGCATAGACTGGCGCACCCTCCACTTGCCACCACGCCTCGCGTGCCGAGGTGAGGAAGAAGTTGTTGCCCAGTGCCCCAGGTCCTGGGGTGACTCCTGCGATACTACAGGGACCACACGCCGTAGAGCAGATATAGCCTGCAGGTATCCCGCTCAGCGTGAGCGTATCCGTGCCTGTATCACTGGCGTTGAGCGTATACGTGCCATCAGAGGCCACGCTCGCGCTATCATTCGCCCACTCGACCGTCAGTACCCCCCCCAGGTTGCCTGGGTTAGCCTGCGAGCACGTCCCATCAGAATCAATGTATATTGTGCCCGTGATGATGTCGTCAACGATGGTGAAACTGCGGACACTGCTATCGGTAGACACCGAGCCGTTGTGCGCCCGTATCTTCCAGTAGTATGTCTGCCCGAGCGTACCCGTGAAGGTCGCGGAGCTAGCGGAGTCATCCACCACGCTGTAGATCGTCGTGGGGCTCGGGACTGTATCCACGACTACCTCGTATTGGTATGCAGGGTCACACGCTACGCCCCAGTCAGCGATGGCGCTCCAGTCGAGCAGGACGCTCACTCCCGCGATGTCTGCTCCGTTAGCGGGCGAGACGAGGACAGGTGCATCAGGGTTCTCTGCCGTGCAACTGGGGATACAGGTATAGGTCGTGACCGTCTCTTGCTTGCACCAGGTCTCCTCGGGGTCACACACTTTGCAGACTTTGCTGGGATTGTTCTTAGTCGGGCAGGGCTCCCACACGCAGTTGCCCCCGCCTGTTGTCCCCCAGTTGCAACACCCCGTATAGCTCTGTGC
>CAZGNX010000003.1:0-39386 GCA_964527065.1 uncultured Pseudomonadales bacterium | reverse complement strand
TTCTGAGGTGATCGGCAATTACATACCAAGTCCAAAAGGTGTGTGACTTATACATGTAATTTTATCTTCCATATGTTTGTGTTAAAATTGTATCAAATTTCAAACGCTCGCGGTAGCGAGCATTAAATCGCGTGCAGAAAAAATAAGCGAGGCCAAAGGCCGAGCTAGGAATAGCGCGGCGATTGGGTGGGGGCAATCGCCGCACCTTTGAAATATGTTCGAATTTGGATATATGTAGAGCACAGTTCAAGTCACACTTCGAGTCCCGCAGGGACCCGAGAAATGTATCCAGACTCGCAGAAGTCTGGGATACCCGCCCTGAGCACAATGTTATAATCCAGATAAATTTATGAAAAAAACTACTCTCAATCAAAAACCAGACGGAACCATCACCTTTGACCTCACTTTGAGTGCCAAATCTATTGCGGTAGAATACCAAAAAGTCCTGGCGGAAATGGCCAAAACGGCCGAGGTCAAAGGGTTTCGCAAAGGCAAGGCCCCGCTCGCAATGGTCGAGGCTCAATCCGACAAATCCAGGCTTTATTCCCACGTTTTGGATCATCTCCTCTCTCCTGCCTACAGCGAGGTTGTCAAAGAGCACAAGCTCACCCCCGTCATAGAGCCCCAGGTGACTCCCAAAAGCATGGACCTGCCTGCGCAGGCAGGAGAGGGCAAGGACTGGGTCATGGCCGTCGAGGTTGCCACTATCCCCAGCTTTACCCTGGGAGACTACACCAAATTCATCCCCAAAGCCCTCAAAAAGCACGAGGCCCAGCACAAGCTACCCCCAGAGGCCAAGCCAGAGGAGGTCAGAGAGCACCGTCTGCACGTCATTTTTGACGCGCTTCTAGACAACGTCAAGCTGGATGTCGCCCCCTTACTGATCGAGGCAGAGACCAAGTCCGCCTTGTCTCGCCTGGTAACCCAGCTTACTAGTCTCAAACTCTCTGTCGAGGACTACGCCAGGTCAGTGAAGAAAACGACAGGAGAGTTGACAGCCGAGTATAAAAAATCCGCACAGGCCAATCTCAAACTTGAGTTTATTCTCCAGGCTATCGCCAAGGATCAAAAGTTTGAAGGGGAGGAGATACGTCGTCAAACTCTTGACTTTCTCTCTGTATTATAGGATAATATGTAGTTGATATGTCAAATGATCCGTTTAAAAACTTTAAGCCGCTCAACTCCAAGCAAGTGACCAAGCCAGCGAGCAAAGGAAACGATAACAATAGCTTCGTCGAGTCGATGCGTGACATGGGTGGATCCGTCGTCAAATCCCTCAAAAATGATGTCGTCAAAGGGACCGCCCAGAGTATTTTTGATCAACTGCTTGGGAGCACCAGCAATCAGCAGATCCCCAAAACCGAAAATCCACTCGATCAGGCTAAACTAGAAGAGCTAATAGCAGAGCGCGAAGCCGCCGCCTACAAAGCAGGCAAACAAGAAAGTGCTCCCCACAAAAACCCACTCGCCGAATCGCAGGTCGTCTTTTCCTTTGCCGACGAAAAGATTCGCAAAGAAGTCGAGGGGGTCCGCCAAGAGCTAGCCTTGCTTGTCGCCTCCATGGGCAAGGTCGAACATCAGATCGAGCAGGCCATGATGGACAATATCGTCGATGGCGGACTATATCACTTGAATTATTTCCAAAAACTCAAAACTTGGATCAAATTCATGCGCAAGTCACTCGAAGACAGCTCCGCCTGGCTCCAAATGTCAGCAGGTCGGGGCAAGCAGAGGAGCCATTTCTGGGGACAAGTAGCAAAGAGTGGCACCAAGTACAGTATGTCTAGCGAGCGCAACGTCCAAATGGGCGCAGGCTAACGACAGCTTATTCGTTCTCTGTTAAAATACTTCTATCTTGGGTTCGTAGCTCAGTTGGTTAGAGCGCCACATTGACATTGTGGAGGTCAGAGGTTCGACTCCTCTCGGACCCACCATTGACAGTTGTGCCATAATGAAATATACGAAATATCACAAACTACAAACCACCACAACTACCAACCCGTAAGGGATGGAGTTGATCGTGGCAGATCTCCATCCCGCTAGAGCGGGATTTTTAATGCCAAAATTACCTGATACAATAATCAAAGGAAATATATGAATAATGATCAAGCAAGTTTAGCGCAATTACGTCATAGTGCGGCTCATCTCCTAGCTGCTGCCATCATGGAACTGTATCCAGATGCCAAGCGTACCATCGGCCCTTCGATTGATGATGGTTTTTACTACGATTTTGATAATCTCAAAATCTCCGAAAGCGATTTCCCCAAAATCGAGAAGAAAATGCACCAAATAGTGACAACTTGGAAGAGTTTTGAGCGCCACGAAGTAGATACCGTCAATGCCCGTGATGAGTTTATGGATAATCGCTACAAATTAGAGCTAATCGAGGAATTTAGCAATGCAGGGGAGGGTCTTTCAATTTACCAATCAGGTAACTTCCGTGATCTCTGTCGCGGTGGCCACATTGAGAATCCAAGCAAAGTCCTCAAATTCTTCAAACTAACCAAACTTGCTGGTGCCTACTGGCGTGGTGACGAAAAGAACAAAATGCTCACGCGCATCTACGGCACCGCCTTCTTTACCCAGGAGGAACTCGATAAATATCTCTGGGTCCAGGAAGAAGCCAAAAAACGCGACCACCGCAAATTGGGGCGTGAACTAGATCTCTTTAGTTTCTCCGATATGGTCGGCTCCGGCATGCCGCTTTATTCCCCCAAGGGTGCACTTATGAGACGACTTCTTAATAATTATGTCGAAGACTTGCAAAGCGCAGCTTCCTATACCCAAGTACATACCCCACAAATCGCCAAGGCAGAACTCTTCAAGTTGAGTGGTCACTATGAGAAATATAAAGAAGACATGTTTCAAGTAGTCAGCAACTATTCCAAAGAAGAATTCTTCTTAAAACCCATGAATTGTCCACAGCATACCCAGATTTATGCTGCCCAACCTCGCTCCTATCGCGATCTACCTCTGCGACTGAGCGACTTTGCCATGCTCTACAGGGACGAAAAGCCAGGTGAACTAAATGGTCTTGCCCGCGTGCGCAGTTTTAGTCAAGATGATGCCCATATCTTCTGTCGTGAAGATCAGGTCGACGCTGAAGTCGATGTGGCCCTCGCCATGACCAAAAAAATCATGGATACCTTTGGTTTCAAATACCGCTATCGTCTCTCCACTCGCGATCCGCAAAATCACGACAAATATCTTGGTGATCCCAAAATTTGGGACAAGCTCGAAGCTTGGGCTGTCCGTATCATGGAGCGCAACCATATCGAGTACTACGACGGACCTGGAGAGGCAGCTTTTTACGGTCCGAAAATGGATCTAATGGCGACAGACGCCCTGGGAAGGGAGTGGCAACTCTCGACCGTTCAAATTGACATGGTCCAACCAGAGCGTTTCAAACTGCAATACACCGCTGAGGATGGCACCAGAAAGCGCCCAGTTATGATTCACCGCGCAATTCTTGGATCCGCCGAGCGCGCAATGATGGTCCTGATCGAGCATTATGCTGGAGCCTTTCCCCTATGGCTTTCTCCTGTTCAAGTTGCACTCTTACCCATCTCTGAGCACGAACTCGAGTACGCCCAAACCGTGGCATCCGCGCTCAAAGCCGAAGGTGTCCGGGTCGAAGTGGACCAAAGCTCAAACACCTTGGGTAAGAAAATGGTCAAAGCCCGGGAGCAAAAAGTCCCATATATGGCCATCCTAGGCAAGCAAGAAATCGAAAATCAAACAATCACGCTCAAAAATAGGGCAGGGGAACAAATTACCCTTACTCAATCAGAGGCGATTGCCAAACTGAAACAAGAAGTAGCGAGTAAGCTATAATAATCTCACTTGTACTGAGGAATTCGAAGTATGAAATTTACGGCCGTTAATCAATTTATCAAAGCCAATGAGCTTCGGGTAGTCGATGACACCGGCAAGCAAATCGGGGTAATGAGCAAAGGCGAAGCGCTAGCGATAGCACAAGAGCGGGGAGTAGATCTAGTAGAGATTGCTCCAATGGCCAAACCACCCGTGGCCAAAGTAATCGATTTCAAAAAATATAAATACCTCGAAGCCAAAAAGGATCGTGAGGGTAAAGCGGCTAGTGGCAAAGTAGAGATTAAAGAGATCCGCTTTTCACCTTTTATTGCCCAGGGAGACATGGACTCACGGCTCGGCCGTATTCGAGCCATTCTTGAGAATGGCGACCGCGTCAAGATTGTGGTAAAATTCACCGGTCGCCAAATTACCAAGGTCGAATTTGGACACGATTTGATCAAAAAGATTTTGACTCAACTCGAGGGGACAGCCTCAGCCGATGGAGTTGCAAAACTCCAAGGCAAACAGCTATTCCTCATCATCAACCCGACCAAAAAGAAATAAGCTATGAAAACCACGAAGCGCCGTAGCAAAAGATCTCTCACCAGACGTATTAAAGTGACGGCAACTGGCAAAATCATGCGTCGCACCCAGAACATGCGTCACCGCCGAGCACACAAGGGCAAAGCTCAAGTACGTCGTATGAAAGCCTCCAAGTTCTTGACTGGTGGCACAGCTCGGCGTATTCGCAAAATTTTAGGTATCTAATCTATGACCAGAGTCAAAAATAGTCCTGTTAAACGCGCTCGCCACAAGGCAGTCTTGAACCGCACCAAGGGTTTCCGCATGTCCAAAAATCGACTATGGAAAGTAGCGCACGAAGCCTATCTCCATGCGCTTGACTACTCATTCCAAGGCAGAAAAGACCGCAAGAGTAATTTTCGCACCCTCTGGATTATCCGTATCAATGCCGCCCTCCGCTCGCTCGACGCGACCTACACCTACGGCCGCTTTATTAATGCCATGAATCAGAAAAAAGTAGTGCTTGACCGCAAGGTGCTTGCCGACCTCGCCGTCACTGACCCCACAGCTTTTGCCACGATTGCCAAGCGCGTGCTTGCATAAATTAATCTCATAATGTATAGTCCCAACCTGCGAAGAGCAACCACCCACACGTTCCCACTAATAAGGGTTCGCTGACCGGGAGGTTGCTTTTGGCGTATTAGGGGGGTATAGTCACAAATATGTCAGTCGCATATAGAAACTACGGATCATTCTTTACCTCGTTTACTAGCGGGGTGTCGGTTGCGTAAGTAAGAAATAAAGGAAACAAGCAACACCCCCGCCAACAAGCGGGGTTTTTTCTTGCCCGCCATAGCGTAAGCGACGGCGGGAGTATAAAATACGCCATATGCAAGCTAGTATCGATAACATACAAAAATTATTTAGAGAAGATGTTTCAGCAGTATCAAGCGGAAAAGAGCTGGAACAACTCCGTCTCAAATATCTGGGTAAAAAAGGCAGTACAACCATATTGCTCAAGAGCCTACGAGGTCTCACCTTGAAGGATAAAAAGCACTTTGGCCCACTCCTCAACAAACTCAAATCAGACCAAGAAGCTGCACTCTCTAGCAAGTCGGATGAACTCAATTCTAGAGCCAACTCTGACTTGGATCTCACCATCCCCGGTATTCCCCGCCCCACCGGCCGGCTCCATCCCACGACTGTGATCATTCGTGAGATGAACGAGTTCTTCCGCTACCAGGGATTCTCGATCGGCGAGGGGCCGGAGATTGAGGACGTGGAGTACAACTTTCGCCGCCTAAATTTGCCCGAAGGGCACCCCGCCACCGACCTACAAGACTCGCTTTTTGTTCACGAACCTAGTCTCCTGTTGCGTACTCATACCTCCTCAGTTGAGACCAGGATGCTGAGCTCGCACAAACCCCCTATGCGCGTGGTTGTGCCCGGCAAATGTTACCGCAACGAAACCACCAGTCTCACCAACTCCTCTTTCTTCTATCAATATCAAGGGTTTGTGGTCGACACAGGGATTACGATTGGCCATCTCAAAGACACGCTCACCAAGTTTCACCAGTTCCTCTTTGGCGACGACGTCAAGCTCCGCTTCCGCTACAAATACTACCCCGAAGTCTCGCCTGGGATGGGCGTTGATATGGAGTGTCGATTCTGTCACGGTAGTGGATGTCAGGTTTGTAAATATCGTGGCTACATCGAGGTTTTGGGCTCCGGCATGATCCACTACAATACTTTAAAATCATGCGGCATAGATCCCGAAGTTTATTCCGGTTTTGCTTTTGGTATGGGGCTAGATCGCCTGGTCATGTCCAAGTACGGGATTACCGACATACGCAAGTTATACGGAGGTGAGATAGTCTATCTATGAAAATTCCACTCATCTGGCTCAAAGACTACGTCGAAACCACCAAATCAGCGGGGGAAATTGCCGCCAGCTTCACCCAGCTCGGCCTCATGCTCGACAAACCGCTGGACGAGAAAAACGTGTTAGATCTCGAGCACCGCATGGATCGCTCCGACTGGCTTTCCCTGATCGGCTGCGCACGCGACTTGGCTGCTTTCGAGGGACTCCCTTTGATACTCTCCAAAGGCCACACCAAACCTGGTTTAAAACCCAAGACAGAAGACAAAATTGCCCTCAAAGTCACAACACCCGCAGTGCACCGATTTGCGACTCGCATTTTTAAAGGTATCAAGGTAGGTCCATCACCCAAATGGTTGGTCGAACGCCTCGAGTCGTACGGCATTGACACCAAAAACAATATTGTGGATATTACCAACTTTGTCATGGTCGAGTACGCTCAACCCATGCACGCCCAAGATATCGCCAAACTCAAAGGCCAAGATATCACTATCAGACCCGCGAAATCTGGGGAGAAACTCACAACTATTCTCGGTACCGAAATAAAGCTTGATCCTGATGTTTTTGTGCTTACTTCAGGAGGTGAAGCCACCGTGATCGGGGGCATAGTGGGCGGCAAAGACACGAGCGTTACAGACGGTACTACCGATATTATCCTCGACTCTGGCAACTACGACTCCCGCGTAATTCGCAAAACTTCCAGGAGACTCAAAATTATCAACGAGACTGTCTCGCGTTACGACAAATTCTTGGACCCCCGAACCATCGATTTCGCCCTATCTCGCGCTACCAGCCTCATCCTCGAACTTGCAGGAGGCACATACTACTTAAACGACGACTATTATCCAAGTCCAGTAGTTCCCAAAACCCAAACTCTGCGTCTGTCGCGATTGCAGCAACTCTCTGGAATGAATCTTAGTCTGGCCTCCGCCAAAAAAACCCTCAAATCACTCGATTACGTCGTGATCGAGGAGAGTGATACCGAGCTGACTCTAGAAATCCCGTACTTCCGTACCGATGTCGAGGTCGAAGATGATCTGATTTCCGACATTCTCCGCATCCACAACTATACAAACATTCCTCAGATCGCCATGTCCAGCCCCGTACCTAGAGACATTACTCCCTCTATCTACTCATTTGAAGATCGCCTACGCGATTTGCTGGTGGCTCAAGGCGCACACGAACACATTACCAGTTCATTAGTATCGCAGTCGGACAAACCAGGTGAGGTAATTTTGGCAAACGCTCTCTCGAGCGACCAAAACGCCTTGAGACACGATCTGTTGGACGGCCTTACTCAAGTGCTTCGTACTTATCAAAAACACAAACAAAACAATATCCCAGTTTTTGAGATCGGCAAAGTATTCCGGATCATGAGTGACAAATATTTAGAAGGCAGACACCTCACGGTTATGTTTCCTGAGCCATCTCGTCTTTCTGACTCCCTCGCCACACTCTTTTCATCGCTGGGGATCACAAAATATTACATTAACAAATCCCATGAGATTTTCGTGGGTGACAGTCTCGTGGGCACCATCGACTCAAATTCCTATACTCTTGTGACCGACTCTCTCATGCCTCCCACAATTAAATATGCCGGTATCGTATCAGAATTTAGCCACGCCACCTCGCTTGATATCTCTCTACTTTTACCAACAAAAGTGTTATACGCAGACATAATAACTACACTATCTAAGTTGAAAGCGAATTGGCAAAGTATTGCCTGCAAGTCAGTTACCAAGATGGAAGGGGATATCAACAACTACCTCCTCACCATCACTTGGCCAACCGAAAGTAAATCAGTCGTACCCGACAAAATACTTATACTCAAAACACTCAAAGACAAATTGGGGATTACTTCCAAATCTTAAATACTACTAGGGCTGGGCAACGGTAACGCGCTTGGACTTGGTGAAGGGGTAGGGGAGGGACTTGCGTTCCATTCCATATTAACCCCGATCTTCACCCTCGTATCAGTCTCCTGGCCGTCAGTCGTGCGTACTTTACCCATCAGTTCGTAGGTCCCATCAGCCAAATCTTCTATAGTAGTACTAACCTCTTTGTCCGTAAATGACTCACGCAAAACATTGTCTACGTATAACCTGACCCACTCTATTTCTTTACTTGTCGTTACCCTCAGCCTCACCTCTACATCGTTGTTGTTTACTCTACTGAGATTGCCTGGCTTGTCAAATCCAATAATCGTATCCGTATTGGCCGCGCAATATTCTCGCGGCACCTTGTATTTAGGGTCACCCTGTCCATCTATCCAAGATTGGATATCACTCTCCCAGGCAGAACTTTCCTGTTTGAGTACAAAATACTCCTGCTCATCATATTCTCCACGGGCAATGTCGACCTCACCGGCCAATTTGTTGTGATCAGCGCGGCAGATCCTGACTTTGGTATGGATTGGGTCAGGCTCAGTGGGCGCTGTACCTCGTACAAAGTAGTCAGCTCGTGCAGGGTAGCCATCGTGCTCCGGGTAGCCTGAGATTGTGTCCACCTGGCGGGCTTCCACCCCGGCAGGTGGAGTAAAGTCTTCACCCTTATATTTCTCCCACGTTTTGAGCATGATTTTGCGCCAAATTGGAGAGGCCCCGGTAACACCCGAAGCCACTTCTTTCATCGGCGAGTTATCATTGTTACCCACCCACACACCCACCACCGCCTTGGTGCTCCACCCAATCGTCCAGTTGTCACGCTTGTCATTGGTCGTACCTGTTTTGACAGCGATTGCCCGCCCATTCATATTGAGGAAGCTGTTGGCACCAAAAGTAAGGAGTCTCGCATTGTTGTCATAGAGTACATGATTGATGAGGAAACTTACTTCTTCTGTGAGTACTCTCTGCTTTTTGGCTTGCTTGGCTTCATAAATTGTCTTGCCGTCCTTCACCACTTTGAGGATCGCCACTGGCTCCACGCGCTCACCCCCGTTGGCAAAAGCAGCGTAGGCGTGTACCAGATCAAAAAGACGCACCTCACCTCCACCCAAAGTCACGGAGAGGCCAAAGCGCTGCATATTCTGGGCGGTGGGCTCCAGAGAGTCAAATCCCATATCATAGGCAGTCTGCAACATGTCCTTGAGTCCAACCAGCGAGAGTAGTTTGACAGCTGGAATATTGAGCGAGCTCCCAAGGGCAAAGCGCAGTTGGATTGGCCCGTGGAATTTGCCGTCATAGTTCTTAGGTTCATACTTTTCTCCCGGATTACCCCCGGGAAATTTGGTGGGAACGTCAAGTAGCATCGAAGAAGGAGCGTAGCCTTTGGCAAATGCCGTGGCATACGTTACTGGTTTAATGGCTGATCCTGGTTGTCTAAGTGACATCACAACATTTACTTTTCCGTCGTAGTCAGGAGCAAAATAATCCTTAGATCCAACCATCGCAAGTATTTCACCGTTGTCTGGATTCATCGCAACAGCCGCTCCGTTGGTGACGTGCACTTTTTCGAGCTTGTCGATCTCTTCTTTTACCGCTGTCTGCGCGTAATCTTGAAGTTCCATGTCCAAGGTCGTGGTCACAGTGTAACCACCTTCTTCAACAACCGCTTCCCCTAACAGCTCTACCAATTGATCTTTCACAAAAAAAACAAAGTGCGGAGCCTTAAGAGCTGCAGTCTGTTCACGAAAAGCTAAAGTTGGAAGCTCAGCTACCGAAGCTTTCTCCTGATCGCTCGTAATGTAGCCGTCTTCCCGCATCCTCCTCAGGACTGCGGTAGCTCTTGCCACATACGCTAGTTTATCACTACCGTAGGGTGAGTAACGCGAGGGAGCTTGCGGCATTCCTGCGAGGATTGCCGACTGGGTTAAATTGAGGTCTTTTGGCTCTATCCCAAAGTAGCGTTCCGCGGCAGCCGCAATCCCAATGGCCGTCCCCCCATACGGCGCCTCATTCAGATACATTTGGAGTATTTCGTCTTTGCTAAACTTACGCTCTATCTGGAGGGCAAGCACGAGTTCTTTGAATTTGCGAGGTAGTGATCGCTCGCTCGTTAGTAGCACATTTTTGACAAGTTGCTGTGTGAGCGTGGAGCCCCCTTGTGCTCGCCCCCTAGTGATCCCCCTCACGAGCCCACGCATCATACCCCAGGTACTAAAGCCCTGGTGTGTATAAAACTCTTTATCCTCGATTGCAATGGTCGCTTGCTTGAGCTGTTGAGGTACTTCGGCGATATTGATGGGGATCCGGTTGTAATCTTGGTATAGTTCATAAAGAGTCCCGCCCTCGCGGTCCTGGATTTTAGTCGAAAATCCCTCTCTCCGAACGATCTTATTAGGATCTGGTAAATCCTTGGAGAACCACGCAAACATGATGAGCATAAGGAAGATTCCACCCAAGGTGCCAAACAAAGCCGTGAGTCCCAGGTACTTGAGAATAGTCTGCCTGTCCCAGCGGTGTCCTACGCGTCGCCCCCATTTCCTCTGCTTCCACACATTCACCCAATCTTGCATAGCTTAGAGTATATCACTTGATGTACAATACTTTCATGCTTAATAATACTGATCTCTTAACTCGTCGCGTAGCCAAAGTATTGCCAGACAAAGCAGGACTCGAAAAACTCATGGCCGGCAAAAAAATCCGCCTCTATCAGGGTTTTGACCCCACTTTTAATCAGCTCCATCTTGGCCACACCATCGGCATGCGCAAACTCATGGATTTTGCGAGAGCCGGTCACGAAGTCATCTTCCTCTTTGGCACCGGGACGGTTCTCGCGGGTGACCCCTCCGAGCGCGATACAGGAAGAAAACTGATCTCGCAAGAAGAAATCGACACCAATATCAAAACATGGAAAGAGCAGGTGAGCAAAATCGTCGACTTTGATCTCGTTACCATTAAACAAAACGGGGATTGGCTCACCAAGCTTACGCTCAAGGACATCATCAAAATTGCGAGCAATATCTCCGCTACCCAGCTTTTCAAGCGCGATAGTTTCACCCGTCGTATCAAGAAGGGCGATGTCGTGTGGTACCACGAAACTATGTATCCACTTCTCCAAGGATACGACTCCGTCGCCATGGATGTCGACCTTGAGATTGGAGGCACTGACCAAGAGTTTAATATGCTTGTGGGTCGCGAACTACAGAAGAAGATGAATAACCGAGAGAAATGGGTGATGACGACCCCCATGATCAACGGCACTGATGGCAAGCAAATGAGCAAATCAGTAGGTAACTGCATCTGGCTCACCGATAAGCCCGAAGATATGTATGGGAAAATCATGGCTATGTCTGACAGCATGATCTCTACCTACTACGAACTCCTCACGGACATCCCTATGGAAGAAATTGATGCGCTTGACCCGAACAAACCAGTCGATAATAAGAAGCGACTAGCCCATGACATCACCCGCCAGTTCCACGGTGAAATAGGAGCACAGGCTGGTCAAAAATATTACGATACCGTGATCCAAGTCAAAGCTATTGATCTTAGCCAACCCTCTATGAAATCAGCCGCAACAGTCTACGAAACACTTAAATCCGCGAGCCTTGGGGTGAGTAATTTAGACATCAAACGTACTATCGAACAGGGAGGTGTAGAGATTGATGGTGTGAAAATTACAGATCCCAATGCTAAAGCAGTAGGTGATACCATTAAATTTGGCAAACATATTCGCCGCAAGCTAGAAAGTACATAAATTATGTCGCTCACGAAACGCCAGCGCAAAGTCTGGACCATCATTACGGCGCTTGCCACGATCGCGCTCCTTGCCTCCTCATTTGCACCATTTTTCATCCAGTAAGCTATAGCCCTGAGCGCAGTCGAAGGGTAGACTATAGCTATGCAACTCAAAGATATCCCGGGCATCGGTGAAAAAACTCTCGCTATACTTGAGCGTTATGGGATTACCAAGCCCATGGATCTACTCACTTATTACCCCCGCACTTACCGCACATATCGTGCCACCTCCACACGCAATGCTCAAATAGGGGAGTGGGTGAGTCTCGTAGGCACCTTGACTCGTCCAGTGAGTAAACATGGAGCTCACGTCACCACGCAACTGGCTACCTTCAAGGATGGCTCAGGTAATCTTTCTCTGCGCTGGTTCAACATGCCTTATATTACCCGCTCGGTGAACCCAGGTAGTACTTACCTTATCCGCGGGCAACTCACCATCTTTGGTTACACCCGCCAGATAGTTGCACCCCAAATCACGCGCGTTAGCGAAGGGCACGTCACCCAAGACGAACTTTTGCCTATTTACACCCCAATGGGGACACTCAAATCAGGGCATCTACGCAAAATCATCTACAATACTCTAGAACTCGACCTCGCCATTGTTGATCATCTATCAAGCGAAATCCTCTACAAACACAATCTGGTGGACCTCACCACCGCTATCCATGATATCCATCGCCCCCCTACGAGGTCTCACCTTGAAGGTGCGATTCGCCGCCTCGCCTTTGACGAGCTCTACACATTGCAACTAGAGGCACTCCACAACTCTGAGCTGAGTAAAGTCAAAACCTCTCCTCTAGTATTCGATAGTGATATCCTCCAATCCTTTCTTGCTAACCTACCTTTCTCCCCCACTGGCGCCCAAACTCGTGTGATTAACGAAATTCTCGCTGACCTAGGCAAGCCTATTGTCATGCATCGTCTCTTAGCCGGCGAAGTGGGATCGGGCAAGACAATGGTAGCTGCGGCAGCAGCGCTTGCTGCCCACGGCAGTGGCAGACGCACGCTTGTCATGGCACCTACCCAGATATTGGCGGAGCAGCTCTCGGTCTCACTGCAAAGCTTGTTGGGATATACACTAGAGGTCTCACTAATAACCTCCGCGCAAAAGGGCAGTCCTTCCGCACACATCGTGGTGGGCACCCAGGCACTCCTCTCACCTAAACATCGTTTTGAAAATGTCGGACTCGTCATTATCGACGAACAGCACCGCTTTGGCGTAAAACAGCGGGAGTATCTGGCCCTGCTCTCACCCGTCCCGCACGTACTCACAATGACTGCCACCCCCATCCCCCGCACCCTCGCCATGACAATATTTGCTGGACTCGACATCTCCCGCCTCGACGAGTTACCCAAAGACAGACTACCCATCAAAACCTATCTGGTGGGAGAGGAGAAGCGTGGCAGCGCCTACGATTGGATCAAAAAAGAGATTACAACCAAACACAATCAAGTCTTTGTCGTCGTTCCACTAATCGAAGAAGCGGAGGACGAAGAGGGCAATGCACGCAAATCTCTAAGACTCCTTGAGTCGACGCTCAAGTCCCGCTTCACTGGGCTCGTCATCGATATTATGCACGGTAAAATGAAAGAGAGGGAGAAAACTGAGCATCTTACAGCCTTCCGCGATGGCCATACTCAAATACTTGTAGCCACGAGCATGATCGAGGTTGGTATCGATATTCCTGGAGCGGGGATTATCATAATCGAAGATGCTGAACGCTTTGGGCTTGCTCAGTTACACCAACTTAGGGGTAGAGTAGGGAGAGGTAGTACCCAGGGATACTGTCTCCTCTTTACTAGTTCAAATAGCCCCCAGGCGCGAGAGCGACTTACCTACTTTGTGAAAGAGTCTAGTGGCGAAAAACTGGCAGCTTATGATCTCAAGCATCGGGGGGCAGGTGAACTATACGGCGAGTCCCAGCATGGCTTTTTCTCTCTACGCTTCGCCTCCATCGCTGATGAAGAATTATTGCGTGCTAGTTACGAAGCTGTTAGAATACACCCCATATGACACCTTTACCTAAAAGACGCTGGTCCACACAACGCCAGGGCAAGAGGCGCGCCAGCATCAAGCTCGCCCTCCCCAAGCTCGTCAAATGCAAAAACTGTGGCCAAATGAAAAAATCCCACACCCTCTGCACAAACTGTAATCAATAATGAAAACTTCTTCTGATCCCCGGCATCTCAAGCGCGTAACCCAAGTATCTAAACTCTACGCTAGTAGTTTTGTAACAGGATTTTCCACACCCAACGATAAGTTGATTAGCACCGCTGCGCCAGATTGGCCACTCGCCAAAATCAACAAAATTGACCTCGCTATTTTGCGAGTAGCAGTAGAAGAACTACTTCATACAAAAACTCCGCCCAAAGTCGTGATCGACGAAGCCGTCGAGATCGCCAAAAAGTACGGAGCCGAGCAATCCCCTAGCTTTGTCAATGGAGTTCTTGGTACTATATTAAAGACTCAACATATTATATGAAAAATTCATTCTCGACCCTCTTTGCCTCCCTCAAGCTCAAGCTCAAAGACGAGCATTTGCTCCAAAACGCTTTTGTGCATCGCTCATACCTCAACGAAAGCAAGAGTTTTAACGAGTCAAATGAACGTCTCGAATACCTAGGTGACGCCGTGTTAGAGCTTGCAACCAGCCACTATCTCTATACTAACTATCCAGATTTTCAGGAGGGGATGCTCACCAATCTCCGCGCTGCACTTGTACGCACCGAATCACTGGCTGATCTAGCCGAAAAACTTGGCTTTGCCCCTCTCTTGATGATGAGCCGAGGCGAAGAAGCCACAGGGGGCAGAGCCAACCGCTCAATCCTTGCAGATACATTTGAAGCCTTCCTCGGAGCTCTCTATCTAGACCAAGGATTTATGGTTTGTGTAAATTTCCTCAAGGAACATTTATTTAG
Source organism: uncultured Pseudomonadales bacterium (assembly GCA_964527065.1). Lineage (GTDB taxonomy): Bacteria > Patescibacteriota > Microgenomatia > UBA1400 > UBA12108 > CAJAUT01. The sequence goes on along the minus strand of CAZGNX010000003.1, from coordinate 24,575 downwards.
CAAAGCCGAGCAAGTTCTCAAATCAGAAACTTACAAAGACAACAAATCACTCTTGCAAGAAATCTCCCAGTCCCGCTACAAAGCAACTCCACTCTACAACCTCCTCTCTGAGGCAGGACCAGACCACGACAAGGCATTCGTTATGCAAGTTATGATCGCAGGTAAACCCTATGGCGAGGGAGTGGGCAAGAGCAAACAATCTGCTCAGGAAGACGCTGCCAAAAATACCCTTGAGATGATTACTCGTTCCTGATAGAATACGTCATATGTTAAAAATCAAGCTCGCTCGAATCGGGAAAAAAGGACAACCCCAATATCGCATCGTCGTCGTAGAAGACAAAACGAACACGGGTACGCGTCCCACGGCAATGATTGGCTACTACAATCCTCTCTCACACCCCAAAGAATTCCGCCTTGATATAAAAGCCTATGCAGACTGGATCCAAAAGGGAGCAATCCCTACCAGCACTATCCGCTCACTGGCTCTCAAAAATAGCACCGCGTCCCAGCGAAGCTCAAGGAGCGTAGTGGGAAAAACTACAAAATAACACAAAGGAGTTCCCATGCAAGAATTACTTGAGTTTGTCCTTAAAAATATCGTCACAATCCCAGACGATGTCAAAATTACCCTCCAAGAAGAAGAGGGCTCAACTCATTATCTCATTACCCTGAATCCTGAAGATATCGGGCGGGTGATCGGCAAGGAAGGCAAAGTAATCAAGGCCATCCGCACCATTATGAGGGTTATCGCCATCCAAAGAGGAGTACATATTCGCATTTCCGTAGTCTCAGGAGATCAGCCATCTGGAGATCAAGAGTTCACATCCCAGGTAGAAGACCAGTCGTCCCAGACTGAGATAGAAAACGGTAATATTACTGTGGAAGTATAGTTGCCGGTTTCTCAAACAAATCTAATTTGATAGCAGAGTTGATAGAATTGCTGACTATTGGTACAAACTTGCGATAGGATAATAGTTGTTCAAAGTGTCTATCTTCTTCCTCACCAAACAAACTCACTTGACCTTTGATGTCTATCGTTTCTGGTTCGGCCCACAACATCGCAAGCGTGAGCGTGAGCGAATATTGATCGTCTGAGAGCACGGACACCTTAATATCCTTGATCTCCATAAGCGGCAATACCTCTTCAATAGTACGTAAGAATGCATAAATAGAATCTTGGCCACCCCGCATTTTAATCTCGGTTTCAAGACTCTGCACCCCTGGCGCGAGCGTAGTCTTCTTGGCTGACCCAGTAGCTTCACTCACATCCCCTGGCACAAGTGAAAGACCACCAAAAGTGAGACCCAGTTCCCTTGAGAGACCGTCGATCGCTGAGAGATAGAGCAAAACGTCTTTACGCGGAGGTAAAGCACTATTGAGCACTGCTACTCGCTCAGCCAGGATGTTGGGATCAAGTTTGGACAAGAGCAAAACCTTGTTGCTAAGAGCGTCTAGCTCAGCACGCTTGGCTTTTACCTTTGACAAGAGCATATTCGTATTTTGGTATATTGGCACTGCCGCCCCTATGATAAGTAATACGCTAAAGAGCGTGAACACCCCTGCAATGAAGAGATTTTTATGACGGTTTATCCACATATCTACTGTGTTCCTTTGGGTAGAGTCAACAAAAGTGAGAGTTGATAACTTCCATCTTTCGATCTGGCCAGTCCCTCACTCACCACGTGCATAAAGTATTCCGTATCAGTCTCATAATATTTGAGCAATTCGTTCAAAGACCCAGCATTTTCCGATGAGTACTGTACACCGATTGTATTTTTACTCTCAAAGACGACACCTGCCACGTGCGCTCCAGGGATCGATGTTGAGAGGATTTTTTGCATAGCCTCACGTGTTTGTGACCTGTCACTGAGGAATCCGCTGATCAGTTTGAGACGACTCTTAAGATAGACTTGTTGAGCGCTTGCCTCGCTAAGTCCCTGCATTTCTCGTGAAGTAGTCGTGAGCGCTTCTTCTATACCTGAGACTTGTCGTGTCAATATCAGATTCCAAACAGAAAAAGCAGCCACAATCGCCACGATCACAACCAATGCGAATATACTATATCGCAATAAACTTTTTTCTTTTTGATAATCTCTCTCGCTCAAGGTGGGTCTGTTTTTGAGCAAATTTATCTTTAAATCAACCATGGAATTACTCCTCAAACCCGCCTCGCGGGTCTAAAATACTCGCTGTGACAATCCCACAGATACCGAGTAAACGACTCGCTCGCGTGGAATTACACTATTTCGACCTGGCCTTGCCAGCGCAAAAGGGTCACCCACCACTACCTCGATACCTGCAAATGTCTCTGATAAGTATGGACTAAGCTGAGGCAAGTACGCCCCTCCTCCGGTGAGGATAATTCTTTGTACGTGTGATTTACGAGAGGTGAGATGATACTCCATTGCTTTGCGAATTTCTGAAACAATACCCTCAAGAATAATGAGGAGACCTGTCCGTACCTTGCCCTCTAGCTGAGCGGGATCCAAACCGTAAGTGCGCTTGTACTCCTCAGCTTGCGGCAATGGGAGGGAAAGAGATTGGGCGAGTGCGCGCGTAAGAGCCACACCTCCCGATTCAGTGACATATGAAAAGGTTAACGCATTAGCATCAACAATCGCTAGGACACTTGACATCGCGCCAATATGGACGATCAAACTAGTCGTTGCCGTAGCGCCAAAAGTGAGCGATCTGGATACGGCGACCATCTCGCTCTCAATTGCAATTGGTTCAAGACCGAGGCTAGTCAAAAAATCTACCAAAGCTTGCAAGTAGTTCTTTGGCGCTGCCACCAGGTAGACAAGCATTTTCTTGTCACTCACTGCCGCTGCAGGCTGAACAATAGAGAAATCGAGTTCTACTTCTTCTACGGGGATAGGTACAAACTGTTCTGCTTCCCACTTAATAGCTGAGGACAACTCTGCCTCTGACATCTCTGGCATACTCAGGATCCGACTATAAACCCTTGATTCAGCGATCGATACCACTACTCTCTTCTCTTTGATTTTGGCATCACTTAACAATTGCTTGATTGCCGGACCAATTTTGGCCGCAACCGTTGGATTGGCAAAGTCGGTGGACCCTGCTGGGTTCATGGCTAAACCGACTGCCTCCAGAGTAAACCCTTTGGTTCCCATCAAACTAGACTGTGTTACTTTGATGCTCGATGAACCAATATCCAAACCAAAATATGCTGTCATGGGCAGTTTCTCTCCATATACACAATTACTTTACTACACTTTACTCTATTACTTTGTCCTTTACTTTACAATAGTTCCACCTGAAAAGACGGCGTAATCAAAGACGGATGAAGGAGCGTCCAAGCCTCGCTTAACTTCGATTTCTTTCTGTGCGTCACCACCTTGGGCACTAGATTGTATTAAATAAAGTTGTGTCTCTAAACCTGGGGCGCTCACCACAATAGTGGCACCTGCATATATTGGCTTCACGCGTAGGGCAGTCGTATTACTGGGGATCACGTATGATATTGTGCTCCTGTACTCGACGCCTCCATCAGAGCTACTTAAAAACCCATTCCCTGGGAGATCGCAGCTAGCTCCATTATAGTAACTAAGTCGAGTTGTGTTTTGTAGTTCTTGTATTGCCTTTAATTCAACTGCAGCAGGAGCAAACCCACTCCCTTCACTGACACAATTCAAGTTTTCACTTGCATCATTCTTGCGAGTCCAAGATACTTCTATCTGCGGATTTGCAAATCCGGTCAAATCCAAGTGAGCCGACTCTCCCTCGCGCACATATAGAGAGTAGTCTGAGCTCTCAGACACTATATACTGTCCCTCCACAAATCCAGTCGAGTCCGCGAGAGTCGCTATTCCGCTAGGCACCGATCCTTGCCGTAAAGTGTTGAGTGCGTTCTCTACCCCAGCCTCAGCAACAGAAAAAGCCGCACTACTTTCGCGCTCTTGTCTTGACAAGACAGTGTCTGAGAGACTTCTGGAGGCAATCGACATCACCATAGCCACCACAACTCCCATGATCACCAGCAACATCAACCCTACTTGACCACGCAACACCCTTAATTCCATGACTCTATCAAACCAAACTTGACCTGTTCCGTCAAATCGACCATACTGTGACTATGGCCTCACACATCTATCGCGGTTTCACACTCGTTGAGTTACTAGTCGTGATTGCCATTTTAGCCATACTTTCTACTTTAGGTATGGCCAACTTTCAAACTGCCAAAACCAAAGCTGGGGACCTTGAGCGCAAAACCGATCTTCAAACAGTCGCCAAAAGTCTCGAGACATATGTCAACGACCATCGAAGCTATCCACTATCAGACTTATCTGGTCAGATCATCTGTCAGGGCGGGGGTGCGGTCTGTTCGTGGGGTTCACCTTTTGTCGACGATCAAGGCACCGTCTATGCCGCAGAGCTACCTGATGACGCAGACGTAAGTCAAGAATATGTCTACGTCTCAGATGGCCAGAGTTATACACTCTATGGTCGTCTCGCCAACACACAAGATCCTGCAATCGATGGCAGTATTACGGAGATGTGTGGTAGTGTAGTCTGTAATTACAAAATTACTTCGAGCAACATCCAATGAGACGTAAATTCAAGCATGGATTTACCTTGATCGAATTACTGATCGTCATAGCCATTATCGCAATCTTGGCAGCTCTTATCCTACCCAACTTGTCTGGATCTCGTGCAAGGGCACGTGACTCGCGCCGTAAGATCGACCTCAACAACATACAACAAGCCCTACGCCTTTACTACAACGATGCAGACTCATTCCCGCTAACCAATGTGATCACAGGATCCTGGGGTTCAATCTTAGACAGTGCCAATGGACAAACCATTTACATCTCACAACTACCCTTTGACCCCTCAAGCTCCTCTGGCAACACCGTGAGTTATGGTTACCAATCAGCTGGGGCCAATTATATCTTGGTCGCCAAACTAGAAAACATCTCGGATCCAGATATCGCCGCCTCCCAAGTCCGCTGTCCAAGCACCTATAGCTCATATGCTGGCAGCAAAGACGCTTCGATTGATTACGTAGTGTGTGAGGAGTAACTATGCTTAAAAAGGGATTTACGCTAATTGAGCTTCTGGTAGTAATCGCGATCGTAGGTGTGCTTATTGCGATTGGTACCTCAAGTTACCTCACAGCCACAAAACAGAGCCGAGACACAAAACGTAAAACAGATCTAGAACAAATCCGTCAAGCTCTAGAGACTTATCGCGCCGAATCTGGAGTCTATCCCGCCTCAACATCAAGCCTCACTCCCGCATATATCACGACTCTCCCTACCGACCCAACGACTCAAGGAGCGTACCTTTATGTACCTGGTGGTAGCAATATTACCTACGAGCTCTGTGCTACCCTTGAAATCGTCCCTAAAACTCCTGTGACTGGATGCGGCAACGCCGCCTACAACTACGAAATCACCAATCCATGAAAAAAGGTTATACCCTCATTGAACTAATGTTAGTTGTCTCCATAGTCGCTATCCTTATGAGCTTTGGCGTTTCTGCCTACACCCAGGCACAAAATCGTCAAATTGGGGTCACAGCAGGAGAAACTATCTTGACAATACTCAACGAAAATCAAAAAATCGCAAGCATAGGCAAAAAGAACTGTGATGGCAAATTTGCCGGTCAGCAAGTCACCTTTCAACCTCCCAATACTGTGCTTGCCCGCAGTCTCTGCGAAGTGGCAGGCGCCATAGTCGAGGGTCCCGCCCAAAATACTACTGTACCTGGAGTTGTATTCAACTCAGCACCAAATATCATTTTTAATCCTCTCTCGCTTGGGATCAATTTAGGTGCAGGCGTCTTGAGTCCACTCACTTTTACGTATCGAAGCTCAAGTAGCCTGGCATACAGCATTCGTCTTCAAAGTTCTGGCACAATTGAATACTTAGGGCCACTATGACACACAAGCGGGGAACCTCGATTATCGAAATAGTTATCGCTACGGCCCTGATCTCAGTTGCAATAATTTCAGCACTATCCTTGGCTAATCATTCGCAAAAACAAAACACCTACGCCCGCAATCTCGATGAAGCCACCAAATATGGTAGCGAAGCCATTGATTGGATTAGAACACAGCGTGATAGCCTTGGATGGGCAACGATTGCCGACAAAGCTCAGACCGACGATGTCTCTGGAGTGGCAACATATTGTTTGGCTAGTCTCCCCGAGAGCGGTGCAGGTGACTTTAGTGATCTTACTGCAGGCAGCTGCGCTTCAGATACATTTATTCCAGGCACGCGCTATGGTCGAGTGATGACCATTGATAACTCTCAAACAGGTAGTGGCATCCTCACAGTAGCGGTGACAATGACATGGCTTGAACAATCACCACGCAGTTCTTATGTTGAAACGGAGCTAACCTCATGGCGTTAAAGCGGGGATTTTCGCTAATAGAACTAACAGTTGTTGTGGGTCTCCTGGGCGTCCTCACGCTTGCAATATCCACAATCCTCCTCACAAGTATCGTCACGAGCAACAGAATTCGTACAACCACCAAAGTTAAACAAGCAGGCAACTATGCCCTTGGCCAAATCCAATCACTGCTTCGCAACGCCAAATCAGTCACACTGTGTGATTCCGCCAATTCAGCCATTACTATTGTGGGGCAAGATGGTGGTGTAACGCTTTTAACGAGCGAATCGGATGGACAAAACGAGCGGATCGCTTCTGGATCTGGTTATTATCTTACACCTGAGAATATCACTGCCCCTACTTTTAGTCTTACCTGTGAACCGAGTGACCAAGATCCTAGCTTAGTCAAAGTAGCCTTTGATCTTCAAGATACAGTCTCCTCTAGTCCCACCCAAAACCCGCTCCTACACTTTGAAACATCGGTCAACCTAAGAAACGAATAATCGCTTCACCCATCCAAAGAGCTATCACGCTAGAGACTACCATAAATGGTACAAAAGGTACGCTGTCTCGACGACTACGTAACCCCGTGACTATCAGTCCAATCCCCACAATCGCCCCCAAAACAAAGCTCAAACCAATCATCACTAATCCTTTGGGCCACCCCAGCAAGAGACCAAGGTACAAAGCGATGTACATATCCCCATCTGCCATCCCTCTGCCTTTGGTGCCCCTCCATAAGAGCCAAAAAAAGACGAAACACGATAAAGAGAAGAGTAGCGCGTTCTGCAGATCCACCAGTTGATACGCGCCGTAGTGCCACAAAATCGCGCGGTAAAGTATAGTCATACCTAAGCCTACAAAGACTATCGGCATCAAAACCACTCCGTACACCAAATCAGCGATGGCCAGGATGAGTAACAGCACACCACTAATTAACCAAAATCCAGGCTGAATTACAGAAAGAGGAGAGCTCACGAGTGCAAACGTGAGGAATCCCACACTCAGCCACCACACAAACAAAAGACCCACCATAAACTCGACGATGGGGTATTGTAGAGTGAGTGGTTTGCCACAACAGCGACTTTTACCACGATAGATAATCCAACTCAAGAGGGGAACTAGGTCGTACCACTTAAGCGATTTGTGACAATAATCACAAAGCGAGCGGCCCCGCACCCAATCTCTCCCTGCCACGCTTCGATCGATTAACACATTTACAAAACTTCCAACTGCTGTCCCCAAGAAAAAAATCAACAAAAACCACATTACGGTAAACAGATCATCTCGTCAGTACTGGCCGTATCAAATGATGCAGCAGCATAGAGCCCCTCATTGCCGTCAGGACATGGGTGATTCGCTACACCATAGACCTCAGTCACAAAATCGGTTGCCCAAGACGCAGCCCCTGCTTTGCATCGATCAAAAGCCTCCTTCTGGAATGACTGAGATTCAGGGGTAAAACAAGCCACCACCGAACCGCCCGTGGACTCATCGTCGTAAAAAAGGTACGTAGTGGCATAAGTTGCGCTAGTCACACGGTCTATAAAAGATGACTTGACTTCACTTGTCTCAGTTAAACGGTCAAGCGCCTCATCCATGGTCTCACCAGATCCCAATATCGTGTCTGGTCCCCCACTCCCGCCGATAGCATAAAAATTGATATCAGCCGCCCCGGCATTGACGTCCTCGCCCTCCGCCGCTTGCCAGGGGAAGTAGCCAAGCGATGCATTGTATCTCTCTATCGATCCCACAAGTTGCGACATATCAGCGCGCGTTCTCGTATCTCTACCTTTGCGTATCTGCTCCAAGGGGTTTAGTGTCGAGAGTAGGGCAACAGCGAGTATTCCAATCACTGCTATCACAACAAGCAGTTCGATCATGGTAAACCCAAGTCTCTTTAACATAGCTTTATTTATGACACATTAAAATGCGCTCGTCAAGTTGTAAATCGGTACGACGATGGCAACGATCAAAAATCCCACACCTACCCCAAGTACCACCATAATAATTGGCTCCATGGCTGTTGAGAGATTTTTGATTGCGTGCTCAGATTCGTTTTCAAAATATCCGGCTACCCGATTGAGAATTTCGTCGAGTTTGCCAGTCTGCTCTCCCACCGATGTCATCTGCGAGACTATCATGGGGAATACGGGGTGCTTGGCAAGGGATGTCGCTAGCGCGTTGCCTTTTTCTACGTCCGATGCCACCTCAGCCAGTGCACGGCGCATCACTTCGCTATCGGCTACTTCTTTGACGATTACGAGTGCCTCAACCAGAGAAACTCCAGCCGATGCAAGTAATGCCAGAGTGCGACTAAACTCTGCCATTAACACCATAGACTTGATTTTGCCAAAAATCGGTAATTTAAGTATCATTACATCGTATTGGTAACTTCCAAGCTTAGTTTTGCGCCACTTTGCAAATGCGTATACTGCCAAGGCAATGCCCAATCCCATTACATACCAGAATTTACTCATAAAAGTCGAGACGCTTATAAGCACTTGGGTGATCAAAGGTAATTTAACGTTAAAATCCTGATACATTACCGTCAGTTTGGGTAGTACAAAAATCATCATCACAGCCGCAACAAGCAACATACCGATAACGACAATCACAGGGTAAATGAGCGCACCTTTTGTTTTTTCTCTAAACTCGCGCTGTTTCTCAAGAGTATCTGCCAAGCGAATGAGAATAGTGTCCAAGACTCCCGCCGCCTCGCCCGCCCGCACAAGCGCGATATACACCCGAGAAAAAGTCTCTGTGTGGTGAGTCAGGGCATCCGCAAGAGTTGATCCACCCTCTATCGAGCGTAAAACATCCGCTACTTTGCTCTGCAAATTGGGAGTGACTTGAACTTGCAGGATCGCGAGGGCGTCGGTGAGTGGGAGTCCAGCACCTATCATTGTCGAGAGTTGGCGCGTAAAGTTGACAATATCATCAAACTTGACTTTTTGCCCCACGCTAAAGAGTGATTTGCCCACACTAAGCTCATGTAACTCGGTGATAATTAATTTTTGTTCACGCAATACTGCCACTGCCCCTGCCTGTGTCTGTGCTTCCACCACCCCCCGCCTTACCTCTCCTTGAGCAGACCTAGCCTTAAAACGAAAGCGCAACATGCTAGCCTTTGCCCACTATACGGTTAAGTTCTTCTGAGTTGAGTGCGTAATCCCTCGCGGTCACAAGAGAGATCTTGCCAGCACGATACGCTTCGGCAAGCGCCATATCCAAAGTACGCATACCCCCATCAGTTGATGTCTGCATCACGTTTGTCAACATATGAGTTTTGGCGTCACGGATTAGCGAGCGTACGGCCGGACTCGCAAGCAAAATCTCGGCCACCGCAACTCTGGTCCCATCAAGCGCAGGGATCAGCCGCTGGGCAATCACCGCCTCAAGCGTCAGCGAGAGTTGTCCTCTGATTTGTTGTTGCTCGCGTTCAGGAAACACGTCCACGATCCGATCAATCGTCTGCGCCGCCGAATTGGTATGTAGGGTGGCTAGTACCAAGTGGCCAGTCTCAGCAATTGTGAGGGCCGCCTCAATTGTCTCATAATCTCGCATTTCCCCAATCAATACTACGTTGGGATCTTCTCGAAGCACTGACTTGAGGGCAACTCCCCAAGAATGGGTATCAGCGTGTAACTCACGCTGGGAGATAATGCTTTTGAGCGGATTATGGACATATTCTATAGGATCCTCGATTGTTACGATATGCTCACTCCGCTCGGCATTAATCCGCTGAATCATCGCCGCAAGCGTAGTCGATTTGCCATGACCAGTTGGTCCTGTCACGAGTATTAGACCCTGTTTCATCTTAGTCAGATCACCCAAAATTGGAGGTAGATGCAAGTCCTCAAGTGTTCTAATCGAAGCAGGGATATAACGTAGCGCCGCCGCCACATTGCCTTTTTCGTAGTACACGTTGATACGAAAGCGCTCGCCTGAAGGTAACATGTACGAGAAATCTAGCTCGCGGTCTACTTTGAGTAACTCTCTCTGTTGTTCACTCAAAAGAGGGGTTAAGAGCGCCTCAGCTTCGCTTGGAGTAATTACTTTAGTGTCTGGGAGACTGGCTAGTTTGCCGTGTAGGCGCAACATGGGCGCCACCCCTACCATTACGTGTACATCAGAAGCCTGGTACTGTACACACAGTTCTAAGATTTTTTTGATATCCATATTATTCTCTCTCCTTTATACTGTATACCCTCTACTACGTTTTCGCTACGCGGATGACCTCTTCAAGTGTCGTGATACCCTCTAGTGCCTTGAGATAGCCATCTTGCTCCATCAGGATCATGCCGTCAGCAATTGCCGCTTGTTCAATCTCAATAGCGGGGGCGCGCTCCATAATTAGTTTGCCTATCTTTTCCGTGATCTTGAGTACCTCAAAGATACCTATCCGCCCCTTGTAACCTGTCTCACTGCACTTGTCGCATTTGCGACCCCGCGACAGCATGACCGGCTTGCCTTGTTGTTGTGCCTCGTAGGCCTCATAGAGTGGGCCCAAGACTTTCTTCATATCTTCAAGCACCGGTGCTGGCATCGCATAAGTCTCACGACAGTTATCGCAGATCTTGCGCACAACCCTCTGCGCCGCCACACAGGTCATAGAGGAAGCCAAAAGAAATGGCTCGGCCTGCATATCCAGTAAACGAGGCAAAGCACCTGCGCTCGAATTGGTATGGAGAGTTGAAAACACTAAATGACCGGTGAGAGAAGCTTGGATTGCCAAATCCGCCGTTTCGTTGTCTCGGATTTCTCCTACCATAATAATGTTAGGGTCTTGCCGCAAAAAAGAACGCAAACCCGTGGCAAAGTTAAGTCCGGCTTTGGGGTTGATCTGCACTTGGTTCACCCCATCGATTTGATACTCAACCGGGTCCTCTAGCGTTACAATGTTCACGCGAGAAGTGTTTAAAATATGCAGGACCGAATAGAGCGTCGTCGTTTTACCAGATCCCGTAGGTCCGGTAATGAGCACAATCCCGTGTGGAACTTTGATCGATTCCTCTACAATCTTTAAAGCCATACCCCGCAACCCCAATTCGCCCAGTGAGGGTACGTTGGAGGTTTTGCGCAGTAAGCGCATCACGATCTTTTCGCCGTCCACGGTAGGGAGGGAGGACACACGCAAATCAACTTCTTGGTCTTCGGCGCGGAAACTAAAACGACCGTCTTGCGGTACCCGCCGCTCATCTATTTTTAGTTCGGCAAGGATTTTGATACGTGACACGACTGCCTCATGCACTTTGCGAGGCAACACGAGCTTTTCCTGCAAAATACCGTCAATTCGATAACGCACACGTGTGTGCATCTCAAGCGGTTCGATGTGGACATCCGAAGCTCTGGCTTTGACGGCAAACTCTAAGACTGTCGCCACAATTTTGGCTATCGGCGCCTCTCGGATAACATCGCCAATTTTCTCAACATCTAGGACTTTGTGGCTGTCATAATCGACCGATTCCTTAAGCACTTGGGATACTTCTGCCGAGAGCCCCTGTGAATATCTCTTGGGTATCTCTTGCGTGAGTTCAGTAGCAAGCGCCATGTGTGGACGAACTCTGGTTCCCGACTTGGCTTCGAGAAATGAGATGGTTTGCAGGTCCAGCGGATTAGCCATCGCCACCGAAAGCTGATTAGATTTGACATCAAATTCAAAAGGGAGGGCTTGGTAGTGCTCAGCCACCGATTCAGGCAGTTTGGCGAGTGCCTCAGGTGAGGCGGCCACATCTGAGAGAGCCACAAAGGGGACATGAAACAATTTGGCCTTTGCCTTCATTAGCCCGATTGGGTCCACGATACCAGACTGCTCCACGAGCTCATCCATGCTCACTCCCGTGGTATAGCCTTCCTTTTCCAGACGCGCGAAATCAGACTCCGACAAGAGACCATCCTTTTTGAGGATGAGGGCAAGATCCTGCATGAATCAATAGTACACGAATCATGCAATCAATGCATACTCTCGCTGTACAAAGTTACAAACCTTGCAAAAATCGCTGTACGCCACAATGACGACACTGTAAACTACTCTGTATGCATGCATATATAGTCGCCGGCGGGACGGGGGATTCTCGCGCGAAGCACATTACTCAGTTCTTCACTCCTGACACCGAGCTCATCCATCTCCAAGCAGAGAAAACGACGATAACGATCAAGCAGATTCACGATTTGATAACTACCCTCAGCATTACTGGACCCCGTCCCCGGCTCGTATGGGTCGAAGAGGCGCAGCAACTCACGCTCCCTGCCCAAAACGCCTTGCTCAAAATGCTCGAGGAGCCCCCACGCGCCACCACTTTTTACTTGACCTGTCAGACCAAGTCGTCACTCTTGCCCACCATCGTGTCGCGTGCTGCTCATATGCAGATTGAGGTAACAGAGACATCACCCAGTACCTCTATTCTCTCAGAACTAAAAACAATCATGTCGCTCTCGCCTGGGGACCGCCTCGTCTCTATCGCCAAACGAGATCGCAATGAATCGATCGACTGGATTAGCGAGATCGAGCTCGCGCTGCGCACTAAGCTGTCAGACCCTAACTTGACTACAGGCAACTATTCTATGCTCGTCAAGATTGCACGCCTCGCCCAAGACGCCCACACACAATTAGCCGCCAACTGCAGTGTCTCACTCGTCACCCAAAATTTTCTCCTCTCCCTCCCAAAAACGAAGTAACTTATAGGCCCGTGGACGGACCCGCACCCGCCTGCTAGAATCAAGTGTGTTATAGTCAAACACGCCCCAGATTTACTGGGTTCTTTATTGCTTGATTATTGTTTATTGATGATTGGTTATTAATTAGCATATGCCAGCCAAACAATCCTACAATGCCTCAGACATCAAAGTCCTTGAAGGACTCGAGCCCGTCCGCAAACGTCCCGGCATGTATATTGGCGCCACCGACGAGAGGGGTATTCAAGAACTCCTTAAAGAAATCACTGACAACTCGGTCGACGAAGCCATCGCTGGGTATGCCAAAAACGTCTACATTACGCTAGGCAAAGATGGCTACGCCACAATCTCCGACGATGGTCGCGGCATCCCAACCGACATGCACCCCTCAGGCGTCTCGGCACTCGAGATCGCCATGACCAAGCTCCACGCGGGTGGCAAGTTCGAAGAGACCGCCTACCAAGCCTCAGGTGGCTTACACGGGGTAGGCGCCTCAGCGGTTAACGCGCTCTCTTCACACATGTGTGTGATAGTCAAACGCGAGGACAAGTACCACCTCCAAAGTTATCAAATTGGCGTTCCAGATCACCCCGTCAAAGTTGTAAGTGAAGCCGAAGTCAAAAAATTGCTCGTTCGCGGTCACGAACATTTGCTCACAGATCAGACAGGCACCTACACTACTTTTATCCCAGACAAAACCATTTTCAAAAAAACCATCGAGTTTGAGTATCAACAAATCAAAACACGTGTGAGGGAGAGGGCCTATCTTGTCCCCAAGCTCTACTTCCATTTGAATGACGAAAAGTCAGGCGAGTCCACAGGCTTTTACTTTGAGTCTGGTATCAAATCGTTGGTAGCTCATCTCAACAGCCACAAAAAAGCCTTACACGACGTCGTCTATATGAGTGGTTCAGAGGAACAAGAGGGCCTCAAGATTGGAGTCGAGGTAGCCTTCCAGTACAATGACTCCTTCTCCGAAAATATCTTGAGTTTTGCCAACGTCATTCGGACCTATGATGGCGGCACCCACTTGACTGGTTTCCGCACCGCCCTCACCAAAGTTATCAAAGATTATATGGCCAAAAAGATGGGAGAAAAGAACAAGATCGAGCTTTCAGGCGAAGACCTCAAAGAGGGGCTCACCGCGGTCGTCTTCATCAAAATGAGCAGTAGCGATATCCAGTTTGAGTCCCAAACCAAGTCCAAACTCAACAATATGGAAGCTCAGTCAGCCGTCTATAGTGTCGTCAAATCTCAGCTAGAGACCTATCTCGAAGAGCACCCAGGGGAAGCCAAGAAAATGCTCGAAAAAGCCGAGCTAGCCGCCCGCGCTCGTATCGCCGCCCGGGCCGCCCGCGACGCTGTTGTGCGCAAAGGGGTACTGGAAGGCACCACGCTACCTGGCAAACTGGCGGACTGCCAGGAGAAGGACCCCGCGCTTTGTGAAATCTATATAGTCGAAGGCGACTCTGCCGGAGGCTCTGCCAAGCAGGGTAGAGATCGCCGCTTCCAAGCTATCTTCCCCTTACGTGGCAAAATCCTCAATACCGAACGAGCTCGCCTCGACAAAATCATTGCATTTGAAGAACTCAAAAATTTGATAATCGCCCTAGGGACTGGGATTGGTGAGACCTACAGTGCAGAGCGTCTACGTTACCACCGGGTGATCCTCATGAACGATGCCGACGTCGACGGTGAACACATCACCACCCTTGCCCTCACGTTCTTCTACCGCCACATGAAAGAAGTCATCGAAGGCGGCTACCTCTATATCGCCATGCCACCCTTGTTCCGCATCGAGATTGATAAGAAAGAGCAGTATGTCTACACCGAGGCCGAGCGTGACACAATCCTCGCGGCCAATGCCGACAAGAAAATTACGCTCCAGCGCTACAAGGGGTTAGGAGAGATGAACCCGGAACAGCTCTGGATGACCACCATGAACCCGCAGCATCGCATGCTCAAGCGGGTGCATATCCAGGACGCCGCCGCCGCCGATGAGATCTTTACGATCCTTATGGGCGACGAAGTCCCACCCAGGAAAAAGTTTATCCAAGTCAACGCCACCCAGGCGACACTAGACATATAATTATTAAATTACGTATAAACGCGCAAACGTGACACGTATGCACGAAAACAAGGAGACCATATGTCCGACCAAAATGTGATCAAAGTCTATATCGAGATCCCCGAAGGTAGCATGGTCAAGTACGAGCGCGACGAAGAGACGGGCATTCTTATGGCTGACCGCATTTTGCATACCCCGATGGCTTTTCCTTTCAATTACGGCTGTGTACTGGGATCCCGGGGTGAAGACGGTGATCCCACCGATGTCCTAGTGCTCACCTCACAATCCCTTGTGCCAGGCGTAGGCATCAAAGCAAAATTAATTGGCATGCTCGAGATGGAAGACGAGGAGGGGGTAGATACCAAGCTCATTGCTGTCCCGATCCAAAAAGTCGATCCGCTCTTTGGCCGCTGGAACGACATAGCTGATGTACCACAGCACACCAAAGACAAGATCAAGCACTTCTTTGATCACTACAAAGACTTGGAGCCCGGTAAGTTCGTCAAAACAGGTGGATTCTTAGGTGCCGCGGAGGCCGCCAAAGTATTAGAAGTCGATATGAAAAGAGGAGTTAAATAAGTGGCAGATGAAGAAGTCGTAAAACCAGAGAATAGCGAAGTTACCCGCACGAGTTTTCTCACTGTGGGAGTGGCCAAGCCGTGGGATCTAGACGAAGACACCAAGTTTGGCAAAATTGCCAACGTCCAAGTGGTTGATGAGATGAAAAAATCCTACTTGGACTACGCGATGAGCGTCATCGTCTCCCGCGCACTCCCTGACGCCCGTGACGGACTCAAGCCCGTCCACCGCCGTATCCTCTACGGTATGAAAGAACTCGCACTCTTGCCACCTGCTAAGTACAAGAAATGTGCTCGCATTGTGGGTGAAGTCTTGGGTAAGTACCACCCCCACGGCGACACCGCAGTCTATGATGCACTCGCGCGTCTGGCCCAAGATTTCTCTATGCGCTACCTGCTTGTGGACGGCCAAGGTAACTTTGGCTCCGTCGACGGCGACTCACCTGCTGCCATGCGCTACACCGAAGCACGCCTGGCCAAGATCACCAGTGAAATCCTCGTGGACCTCGACCGTGAAACGGTAGACTGGATCGACAACTTTGACGGCACGTTCCAGGAGCCCACTGTCATGCCGGCCCGCCTCCCCAACTTGCTTCTCATGGGCTCCGATGGAATTGCGGTTGGTATGGCAACCAAGATTCCTACTCACAACTTGGGAGAGATTGTCGATGCCACCATAACTCTAATCGAAAAAGGTAGCTCGCCTCGCTCGACTATAGTCAAAGATGAAGGGATCGAGTCAACTCCCTACGCTGTGCTCACCGGCGACTTTACCTCCGAAGCCTCGGTTGATGATCTCCTAGAGAGCGTCAAAGGACCCGACTTCCCCACAGGAGGAGTAATTTACGATGCATCCGCCATCCGCGAAGTATATGCCACCGGCAAAGGCAAAGTGATCACTCGCGCGGTTGCCGAGATCGAAGAGACCAAGACAGGTAAATTCCAAATTATTGTCAGCGAAATCCCTTATCAAGTGAACAAAGCCAAACTGATTCAGCGGATTGCTGACCTGGTGCGAGACAAAAAGATCGACGGTATTTCTGATCTACGCGACGAGTCTGATCGTGAAGGCATGCGCATTGTTATCGAACTGAAAAAAGCTAGCAAGCCTAAGAGTGTCCTCAACAACCTCTTCAAACACACCGAGCTCCAGAGTAGCTTCCCCGCCAATATGGTGGCGCTTGACGAGGCTGGTACCCCGCATTTGATGAACCTCAAGACGATCTTGAGCCACTACGTTAAACACCGCCAGACCGTTATCGTCCGTCGCTCGCAGTTTGAACTCAAAGAAGCCCGTGCGCGTATCCACATCCTCGAAGGCTTTATCAAAGCTCTTGACCACCTAGATGAAGTTATCAAGACTATCCGAGGTAGCAAAGACACCGACGACGCCAAAGCCAATTTGATCAAAAAATTTGGTTTCTCAGAAATTCAGGCAATTGCAATTCTCGACATGCAACTCAGGCGGCTCTCCGCTCTCGAGCGCCAAAAGATCGAGGACGAATACAACGCGCTGATGAAGAGAATTAATGAACTCTTGAGTCTCCTCAAAGACCCCAAGGCTATCCTCCAAACCATTGTCAAAGAACTCTCTGCACTCAAGGAAGAATATGGCGACCCCCGCAAAACCAAGGTTATCAAAGGCAAGCTAGGAGAGTTTAGCGAAGAGGACCTCGTGGCCGCCGAAGACAACTTGGTGGCAATCACGCGGGATGGCTACATCAAACGCATGCCCCTGACTACCTATCGCACCCAAAGACGCGGTGGCAAAGGTGTAATTGGTATGACTACCAAAGATACGGACGAGATACTCCACATGACTGTCGCCAATACACACGACTACTGTTTGTTCTTCACCAATACCGGCAAAGTCTATAGCCTGCGCGCCTTTGAACTCCCTGAGGGCAGTCGCACCTCCAAAGGTCAAGCCATAATCAACTTACTCTCAATCGAGCAGGGTGAGCAAGTCCAGGCTTTACTAGCCGTTCCCAAAGATATGTTGGGTGATAAAGGCCACTTTTTGACCATGGCGACAGCAAGAGGCATGATCAAAAAGACCACACTCGCTGAGTATGCCAACATCCGCACAAGCGGCAAAATCGGTATTGCCCTGCGTGAAAAAGATCAACTTATTAAGGTCGAGATTTCTCATGGCCAGAATTATATAATCTTGGTGACACGGGGGGGCAAATCTATCAAATTCAAAGAGACAGATGTGACCGCCACAGGCCGTGACACTATGGGTGTAAAGGGCATGACTCTCAAGACAGATGATGAGGTGATCGCCATGGAAACAGTCGAAATCAGCCCAGAAAAACCCAACGATGGCCGCCGCAAATTCTTCCGCGAGATCCTTGTGGTCACAGCCAAGGGCTTGGGCAAACGCACCTCAGTTGATGAGTATCCTGAGCAAAAGAGGGGAGGGCAGGGGGTCAAAGTTGCCGAGCTCTCAGATAGGACCGGTCAGATCGCCGCCGTGCGCATGGTAACGGAAGACGATGAGCAGGTCGTGATCACCACTAAGCAGGCTCAGGTCATTAAACTCCCGCTCAAAAACATCAAGGTCCTCGGCCGCTCCACCCAGGGCGTTATCCTCATGCGCCCCGCCCCAGGCGATGTCGTCACAAGTGTCACGACGCTCCAAGAAGCCGAGGAAGAGGAAATCTAAAAAACTAATGATCATGATTTTTGAGTCTAAAAACTATATCAAAAAGCGGCGATCCCATTATCTCTGGTCACAAGGACGAATACGAGAACTTAACTGATGCTGACGTTGCAGGGCTCAAAATACAGATCTCTCAACTTCTGACCGAACCCAACTACTCCGACCCTGTCTGGGGATTTTCCTTAACCAGATAATACGAACTTCTAAACTATTTCTGTATCGATGATTCAAACCTGCCTGCGTAGGCAGGTCATCAATACAAGTCACTACCATGATTCGAATTATGGTAGTAACTTTCGTTCTGTTAGAATTAATTCATGACACTCAGCAATTTATCCTGGACAGTGAGCGCTCAAGATTCAAAGACAGAGCTAGACTGGATCAAGGTAGAAGTTGAGCGAATAGGGCAGGGGAGTTTAGAAAATTAGCCCAGGCGGCTTCAGACCAGCGCAAACACGCTTACGTCCCATACTCTCACTATCAAGTAGGCGTTGCTATTTTAACCAAATCTGGCAAAACATATCTTGGTAATAACGTTGAGCGCGCAGGATACAGCGAAACTGACCACGCGGAAGAAGCGGCCATCACCAATGCTGTAGTGAATGGAGAAGTGGGGCAGAGCGGGCGCAAGTTCTTAGTCGCTCTCGCTTGTTCTCACGCTGGAGATACAGCGCCATGTGGTAGGTGTCGCCAGATCATGGTCGAACACGCAGATAACTGTCTCGTCCTCACAATCGACACACAAGGCACCATCCGTCGTATCACCTCACTCAAAACCTTACTGCCATACGCCTTCACTCCCACTTATCTTGGGATTGAGTAACTATGCAGTTATTTTTTATCCTCATCCTCACCCACTTCATTTCAGATTTCATGCTCCAGGGCAATATCATCGGCCCCGGTAAATACGGATTCAACTACTATATGTGGGCGCATGTCACCATCACCGCTCTCATCAATACAATTCCACTCTTAATCTTTAGCATTGCACCCAACCTCATCCTGATCTCTATCGTAATTATTTTTACAACCCATCTAGCTATAGATGCAGTTCGCTCATACGCCAATCGGCATTTCCACTGGGGTCCGAACGACTCTCCATTCTGGGTCATACTCGGCCTAGACCAAATCTTCCACGTTGTTGTCCTGTATCTAATCGTGAGTCAAGTACTGGCGGGGTAAAAACTTTTTTTGTTACAATACACAAATGTTTGCAGAAATTAAAAAACTCACCCACAGCAAGCCATTCCAAAACTTCATCATGGGAGTCATTCTCCTTGCTTCTATCTTGGTTGGTTTGGAAACATCACCAGCTCTAACCACCCGCTATCACGCCCTTTTTTCCCTCCTCGACCACACTATACAGACCATCTTCTCACTCGAGATTATCTTGCGTATTCTCGCACATGGCACTAAGCCTTTGGACTTTTTCCGCTCGTTCACCAACCTTTTTGACTTTACGATCACCGCGCTTTTCTATCTACCATTTGGTGGAGCTTTTGTCTCTGTCTTCCGCCTGGTCAGGATCTTCCGTATCTTCCGTCTCTTCACCGCCCTCCCCAAACTCCAACTCATGGTTGGTGCCCTGATCAAGAGCATTCCTTCCATGGGCTACATTTCCGTTTTACTCCTCATCCAGTTCTATATCTTTGCTGTCATCGGCACCGTCGAGTTCAGGCACTTAGATCCAGGTCATTTTGGCAGCCTAAGCCAGACTATGCTCACACTCTTCCAAATAGTGACTCTAGACGGTTGGGTAGGAATCTATCAGGGGTTAGGAGGGGGACCACTTTCCACTATCTACTTCATTACTTTTATATTGCTTGGCACTATGATCATCCTCAATCTCTTCATTGGGGTTATCACGGCAGGGTTTGAAGAAATGAAACACGAAATTTCCGAGAGCAGTGAGGAAGAAACGGAAAAACTCTCAACCGATTTAGTCAGTCTGCGCAAACAACTCTCTCTCCTCGGCAGAGCGCTAGAAAAAGCTATTGTCAAATCCAAACGCACATGACACTGGTATTACTAGCCCATCTCGCCACCGCCTCAATTACTCTGCTTCTCTGCATACTTGCCTGGCTACAACCCACGCACAAGATCAAAATTGTTTTCAGAGTGCTGACCGCATTGTCACTGGGTAGCGGAATAATCCTCGCCATCGAGCCTGGCCACTTGAATCCTGCTTTCTGTGCCAAGCTCGGTGTCTATGTCCTTATAATCATCCTTACCGAGCTCAAACTCCGCTCGCAACTCAAACGCTCCCATCTGCTACAATCTCTTATGCATGACTAAACTACGCGTCGCGGTCATCTACGGAGGTAAGAGCCCCGAACACGAGGTCTCGATCATCACCGCTGTCCAAGCCATGGCCTCGATGCCAGCAGAGTACGAGACTATCCCACTCTACGTTACCAAGTCAGGCGATATCTATACCGGCGCCCACCTCAAGGATATCGGCTCATATAGCGACCTGCCACTCCTGATCCAAACGGCAGAGCATGTCGCACTCCCAAGTTCGCCCCACAATCTCGCACTCACCCCCACCAAGCCATCATTCCTCAAAAAATCAGCCAAACCCTTTGACGTCATCTTCCCTTGCTTCCACGGTGGGGTAGGGGAGGGGGGTTGGATCCAGGGAGTCGCCCAATACTATCAGGTCCCGCTCGTTGGCACTGGTCTCACCGGTGCCGCCCTCGGCATGGACAAGGTAGCAATGAAGACCGCTTTCGATGGGGCAAATATCAAACAAGCTAAATACATCTGGTTTTATCGCAGCGACTGGTATGCCAAACAAGCCACTTTCGTCAAAGAAATCGAAACACATCTCAAATATCCCATCTTCGTCAAACCCAGTCGGGGCGGCTCCTCGATCGGCACCACCTGCGCTAAGACCAAGATTGAACTAATCCGTGCCATCGATTTGGCTGCTGCCATGGACACTCGCATCGTGGTGGAAGAGGGGATCACTGGAGCTCGCGAGATCAATGTCTCTATCATGGGTAATGCCGGCCATGACCTAGAATGCTCTGTCTGTGAAGAAGTGTTTCACGAAGGTAGCGAGTTCCTAGAGTTTAAAGACAAATACCTGCCTCGCAACAAGGCGGGCCTCGCAGGCGGCAAAAGTGAAGGTATGGCCAGTACAGAAAGAGTGATCCCCGCCAAAATCGACAAGGCAATTACCGCCAATATCCAAGAGACAGGCAAGCTTATCTTTAACCTCCTCGACTGCTCAGGGCTTGTCCGCCTCGACTTCTTAGTCAAAGGCAAAGAGGTCTATTGTATCGAGATCAATACAATCCCTGGTTCTCTCAGTTTCTACTTGTGGGACAAGTCGGGGTATCCATACCCCAAACTACTTGATCATCTGATTCAACTTGCGCTAGAAAAACACCAAGACTCACTAAAGACACAAACAGACTTTTCCTCACCGATTATTGAGAATGTAAGTATCGGTGGCAAGCTCGGCAAAAAGTTGGTAGGTTAATAATTTTCGGTCAGATCATTCTCGAGCAGCACGAGTGGTACTTTTTTCAGTTTTAAATCTTTGATCGCTTGCATAAACGCGAGTGTTTTGGCAATCTTCATCACCTTTACTTTGCCCGCCATCCCTCGCTCCAAACTTTGCGTCCGCTCATTGTCGCCCACGAGGATCACCACGTCTGCCTTGCCTACAATCTCGCGCCCGAGCGCCTCGTGAACCGCCCGCGTCTCAGGCCCCAGCTCCACAAGGCCCGGCGTCACCAAAATTCTCGTATATTTGCTTTGCTTGCCCAAGTATCGTATCGCGTCAAGAAACCCTAATTCGTTACTACTAAAGCTATCATCGATCACGGCCATACCGTAGCGCGCCGTCGTCATCTCAAAGCGGCTCCTGGGCTCTCTGATCCGCTGAGTCTTAATTTCAGTGCTGGTCATCCCTGCCCACACTGCTATTTTAGAAGCTCCAGCCAGGTTGATCTCCCGCCGATTGCTTGCCCCTAACGTAGCCTGAGGTGAAGTGGGGTACCACACTGCTTTTACTCCCATCTTTTCCACATTTTCCTTGACCGTTGTATCGCTCGCGTTAGCCACAAGAGTACCACCCACACTAGCCATATACTGTGCGATCTCACCCTTGGCCTGCTGGATGTTCTCCCAGCTGCCAAAGCGCTCTAGATGTTGGCGCGCGATACCAGTCAGCACTCCCAGGTCTGGTTGTACCATGGCGAGCAAGTGGGTGATATCACCCCGCTTGTATGCCCCAACCTCGACTAAAAAGATTTGAGTCGCTTCATCAACTTCCCAGTACAAGCACTTGGCGATACCCAGGACAGTATTAAAACTCTCTGGGGTGGCGACCACCCTGTACTTGCGTCGCATGAGTTCGTAGGCGTAGTGCTTGACCGAGGTCTTACCATATGAGCCAGCAATAGCCACCACTCGCAGACCCCGCTTCTTGAGTTGACTAATTCGTCTCCTAACCCACATCCACACTAGTTGCTCGCTCACGCCTACTCCTACCTCTATCAAAGTGTTTGCTCCCGCAACTCCCATGACTCTAGAGAGAGCTTTGGTTAGTCGCAGTCTAGGAGTCATCCTCATCCGCGCCACAAGTGCCGGACTAGCTGTATCACGTTTAGCCCGGTAGCGCGCGCTGTCGTACTGTTCTATTTGTAAGAGGGCTAATTGGATGTCGAGTTGGCTATACTTCATGCAACGCTCTCCTGCAATATACGCAAGGTCTGATCAAAGTGAGTCAGATGCGGATCATGTCCCGCCCCCCATACTACCCGCACACGTGCCTGGCGCAAATATTGCCTATAGATAGCAGTCAATGTTATGGGCAATGTTGGATCATTCTCTCCCCACACCACTGTCGTCTCGCAGTGTATTTGTGGTAAATAGGCTCTTAGATCAGGTCCAACTATCACCCGGTAGAGCGACCGCAGTGCAGGGGAGTTGTGATAGTCCTCATCCATTACAGACGCTGCGAGTCCGCGTCTCCATCTAGCGGGCACCCACCCAAACACTTTGGAGATGGTCTTCAGTGCTACGCGCCTAACTGACCGTGGCTTCACTCCCGCTGGGTCAATGAGTACGAGTTTCTCCACTATTTCCTTGTGTTTAGCCCCTAGCACGATCCCTACGCGCCCACCAAGGGAATGTCCAATGATCACAACTTGTTTAAGATCCATATACTCACAAAATGCTGCCACGAGCTCACTATATTCCTCGATAGTTTTGACATGGGGCAGGCCTGCCTGCGCAGGCAGGCTAGAGCCACCAAAGCCGGGTAGATCCAGCACAAATGCTTTACGTCCACTCCAGAGAGAAAGTTCCTTAGCCATGGCGATCCACTCACTCCCGCTGCGTCCCCAGCCGTGCAAGATTAGTAGGGGAGCTCCCTTGCCCCTCCCGATCTCTTCGTAATGCCATATTTGTTGACCCACTGCAACTTGCGCCATCACTAGATTATACTAAATAACCTTCCTTCGCATTCGCCAATACCTGCCTGCCGGCAAGCGAGTCTGCAAGCATTTGACAATAGTATTTTAGATTATTTGCAACGCAACTTTGTTGGTACATCTAGTAGTACACTGCGGTATGACTTGTTACAGCCACAAAAGTGCAGTGTGGCAAATGGTGCTCTCTATTCTGCCTGACCTACTGAGTGATATTTCTCGTGCACGCTCTTCAGTTGTGGATTGGTCACGTGGGTATAGATCTGTGTGGTCGCAATATTCTTGTGCCCTAGCATTTCCTGGACTTCACGTAAGCCTGCGCCGTGGGAGATGAGGTCAGTAGCAAAGGAGTGTCGCATGACGTGCGGTGTGATGGTGTACGGCAGGTGCGCCAGGCGTCCATATTTAGCGATGATGCGCTGGACAGTCCTCACATTGAGTCGCAGTTTCTCCCCTGCCTTGGGATCATCAATCTCGGGTTTGGCTCCGCTATGGCGGATAAATACGGGGTGGTAGTGATCATCGCGCTCGCGTAAATATTTTTCTATCCATTGTGCCGCCCGGTCGGACAAGAATACTACCCGGATCTTTTTGCCTTTACCCATCACCCCAAACTCACGCGACTCCAGGTTGATGGTATTTTTATTCAGCGAGACGAGCTCTGATACTCGCAGTCCTGTCGAGAATAGAGTTTCCATAATCACTCTGTCTCGCAATCCTTGGATATTGGATATATCCGCCTTTTCGATCATCGCCTCCACATGTGAATAATCCAAAAACTT
>CAZGNX010000002.1:0-40121 GCA_964527065.1 uncultured Pseudomonadales bacterium | reverse complement strand
AAAACTCATCACTCAAAATTACACTTGGCGTCAACAGCGATCACTCACACACACTATACCCACAGCTATAACACTTCTTACACCCCTCTTCTAAGGCCAACTTGCTCCCACATTCAGGACAGAGATCTAGACTCTGATTCTCAGGTTTACTGATTCTCTGTTTAACTGAGTTTTCTGATTGTCTGACTTTCTGAAGAGCCGAAGATCCCACGTTCAGCACCTGCTCTCCCCTACTCTTATCTCTATATACTGTAATTCCCTTACACTTGAGTTCCGCCGCCATCATATACACACTCATTACGTCCTCCACCGTAGCCTCGGCAGGCAGATTGATCGTCTTAGACACCGCATTGTCCGTATATTTCTGAAAAGCGGCCAGCATCTGGACGTGCGTCTCGGGTTTGATATCCATGGCTGTCACAAAAATCTCACGGATAGAGCTTGGGATTTTCTCGAGCTTCTGGATACTCCCCGTCCTAGCTATTTCATCCATGAGCTCACTTGAGTATAGTCCGTTGACGTGCTTGATAGCCCTTACCAAATCGACATTAACTTCTGGCAGATCGTATTGCCCCATCGATTTGCGAAAATATGCCAGCGCAAAGTGTGGCTCAATCCCAGAGCTAGAGCCCGCCATCATCGAGATAGTGCCGGTGGGGGCAATGGTCGTGACCGTCGCATTGCGGAATTGTTTGTACCCTCTCTTTTGCCACAGCGATCCTTTGAAGTTGGGGAAACTACCTTTCAGTTTGCCCAGCTTTGCCGACTCATCGTGTCCAATCTTTTGGACAAATGCCATCACTTCTTCGGCCAGTTTGAGAGCCTTGGGGGAGTTGTAGGCAATATGCAGTTTGACTAGCATATCTGCCCAGCCCATCACCCCGAGCCCTATCTTGCGGTTGCCGTGGACGGTGTCGGCTACCCGCTTGAGTGGGTATTCACAAACAGTGACAACATCATCAAGCATACGTACACCGAGTCGCACCGTCTCCTCCAGTTTGACCCAGTCCACTTTGGCACTACCATTAACCCCGCTCACATGAACTGCGAGGTTCACAGATCCCAGATTACAAGCCTCGTACGACAATAGCGGCTGCTCTCCGCACAGATTGACCGTTTCAAGAGGCCCTACGTGAGGGGTGGGATTATATTTCTCGATCTCGTCGATGAAGATCAGGCCTGGATCCCCGTTTTTCCAGGCCATGCGCGCCGCCTCTTCCATGAGTCCACGGGCAGATATCTTGCTAACTACTTGACCTGTGCGCGGATTAATGAGCTCCCACTCCTTGTTCTGTTTGACAGCTTCGACGAACTTGTTAGTTATGGCAATAGAAAAATTGATGTGAGGATAGTTTAAGCCAGACTCTTTGCAGTGGATAAACTCGATAATATCGGGGTGCGTGATCGGGAGCGTTACCATATTGCCGCTTCTACGCTTACCAGCCTGCAAGTAGATATCTGAGGCATCGTTCACGAGCTGCATCAGAGCCACTGGTCCTGCCGCCGCCCCCGAAGTAGTTGAGACCTTGTCACCTTTTGGTCTAATGTGGCCAAAGGTAAAGCCTACCCCTCCCCCGTATTTCTTGAGGATCGAGCTTTCTTTGAGACTTTCAAAAATCCCTTCAATATTGTCAGGCATCGGCATCACAAAACAGTTGGCAAGTTGATTATTAGCGGTCCCTGAATTGGCGAGGGTGCGCCCTCCGGGGATAAATCGCTGTTCACTCATAACAGATTTAAATGCTGCCTCCCACTTTTTCTGCTCTCTCTTGCGCTCTGCCGAGGCAAGGAATTTGGCAGTGCGTCCAAACATTTGAGAGACTGTCTCAGCAACCTCGCCGTCCTGATCTCTACGCAAATATTTCTCCTTGGCTACAACGAGTGCATTGTATGAGAGTCCCACATCATCATGCACTCCTAGTGCTCGCTTAGCGGACTCCACTTGTCGCTTTTTCTCGCGATTGAGGATATAGGCTTTGGCCGTTTTGTAGTGAGTTCTCTCCAAGAGGATCCGCTCTACCATATCACCGATTTCGGCTGTCGAGACGCTCTTCATCCTGCCGTACTGCTTTTTGATTCGCAACACAACCTCTTGGGCGATCTTTTCTGCCAGTTTGCGGTCAGTCCCCCCGACGTCTTGTGCCGCGAGGAATATCGAGTCCGCAATCTTATTTGCGTCTAGCTCCTGCTCGCGCTCGTTGCGTTTGAGTACTTTCATGCCTAGCCATCCTACCCGATTTTTACCCCACATGCCAATACAACAAAGTGATACAGAACTCAACAAAGAACAATTGAGTAAGACCATTTTGACGCATGTAGGGTCGAGCTGATCAAAAAAAATTACAAAGGCGCGTAACAGACAAGTAATTTTTTCATGACGCGAGCCTCACAAAGGAAAAATGCGTCTGCTCAACTTCTCTGTTGCAAGTCGGCGACGACCACTTCCGGCTTAGGTAGTTTCCATGCGGCCCACTTACAATTGGGATAGTTCTCACACCCATAGAACTTGTGCCCCTTCCTACTCTTCATTATCTTTACTCTCCCCCCATCGGTCGGACACACCACGCCCGCCACATACTCCACATATGGCTGGGTATACGTACAATCAGGATAGCGCGAGCATGAGAGGAATTTGCCAAACTTGCCAGTGCGCACGACCACCTCCCCTTCATTGCAGGTTGGACACATCTTCCCCGTGCTCTCCACCGCCACCTTGACGCGCTCCCCCGTCTCCTCTACCACCTTCACTTGCTTAGATAGTGGCTCCCAAAAAGCCCGCACAGTTGGCACCCATTCTTTTTTGCCTTCGGCAATCAGGTCTAGATCCCCTTCCATTTGAGCCGTAAATTCGTATGCAAACACATTACCAAAGTTAGTGACCAAAAAGTCGACGACCGCCTCACCAATGGCGGTAGGACGGAAACTCTTCTCTTCCTTGATCACATACCCGCGATCCTGGATCGTGGTGATGATTGCCGCATAAGTACTGGGGCGCCCGATCCCCCGCTTCTCGAGCTCTTTAATAAGCCCTGCTTCGCTATATCTGCCTGGAGGGCTCGTAAACTTTTGCACTGGATCCACTTTGATTAAAGAAAGCGTCTCTCCCGACTGGATATTGGGCAAGAATACGTCCTCAGCGCTTTTACCCAGCTTGAGGTACCCATCAAAAATCATCCGCTTGCCATCAGCCTTCAGAGTATATTCGAGCATTCCTGCATTCGTGCGTGCTTCCACAAATATTGTTGTCTTATCAAACCGCGCATCCATCATTTGACACTGCAAGAATCGCGTCCGGATCAGATCGTACAACTTCTGATGTCGGCTCGTCATCCCAGCCGCAATGAGATCGGCTCCCACTCTCGACACCTCAGTTGGACGGATAGCCTCGTGAGCCTCCTGAGCGCTTGCAGATTTGGTTTTATATACCCTCACTTGTTCTGGGAGATACTCCTTGCCGTATGTTTTTTCTATGTATCCCCGTGCCATGGCAACCGCTTCTGTCGCGAGGTTAAAAGAGTCTGTGCGGTGATAGGTAATGAGGCCTTGTTCATAGAGTGACTGAGCGATCTGCATGGTCATCTTGGCACTCCACGAAAATACGTTGCTCCCAGCTCTCTGGAGGAGCGAGGTGGTAAAGGGCGGATACGGCGAACTGTGCTGCTCAACTTGCGTGACGTCCGACACAGTGTAGGTAGCCTTTTCCAAGTCCGTAATGACTCCTCCCGCTGTCTCTCCGCTACTTATGTCTGCAGGCTTGCCGTCAATTCTGACCAGTTGCACCCGCAATGCTTCACTCGTGCGTTCATGCATTTGTACATTCGTCTCTAAATCCACATATATCTCCCAGTATTCAATGGGTACAAACGCTTTGATCTCCCGTTCTTTGTCAACTATCAGACGCACGGCCACCGACTGCACGCGCCCTGCCGAGAGTCCTCTGCGCACTTTCTTCCACAACACGGGCGAGAGCGTATAGCCCACTAGTCGGTCGAGCACCCGCCGTGCTTGCTGTGCATTCACGAGTTCCATATTCACCGACCCTGGGTGCTGCAGCGCCGCTTCTATTGCGCTCTTGGTAATCTCGTGGAATGTGACGCGCCGAAATCTAGACTGATCACTATTATCCTGTTTCTTGTTATCCTGTAACAGATACTGCACGTGGTAGGAGATTGCTTCTCCCTCGCGGTCCGGATCTGTCGCCAGGTAGATCACTCCTACTCCTTTTGCCAGCTTCTTCAGTTCTGCCACCCGCGCTTTCTTCTTCTCTAGCACATGGTACTCTGGTGCAAAGTCGTGTTCTAGGTCTATAGCCAGTCCTCCACCGGACTCAGGCAGGTCCCGCACATGCCCCATGGAGGCCTCTATTTTGTAAGAGGATCCCAGGAACTTCGCGAGCGTTTTTGCCTTGGTAGGAGACTCGACAATTACCAAATCCATAATGAATAGGATAACACACTACTTGTAACCTACGAGGTCTCACCTTGTAGGGCTACAGTCATTTCCTGACAGATCGACTCTATTACACCATCCAGTATTTTTTGTTCTTGCTCATCAAAATTCTGTAGGCTATACACTTCGCCAGGAATTCCTTTGTTGCCCCGAACTTCTCTATTCTCCACCCCCACTCGCACCCGCCAAAAGTCACTACTGCCTAGCTTTTCTTCTACAGAATTGACGCCGTAGTGGATCAGTGGCCCCTTGGCAAGCTGGATCTTGTAATTACCAAGGGTTATGTCCAAATCGTCGTGGACTATATAGAGATCATCATTTTTTATTTTGTAAAATTGGGTTATTGCCGCGACCGCTTGGCCACTTTCATTCATAAAAGTGCTGGGTTTGACCACAATATAATTTTGCTCAATCATTATTTCAGCATTGAATTTTTTGTTATTTGAAAAGTGTCTTATGTTTGATGTTTGGTCCTTGATTATTTTGGCCAGTAACCGATCCATCACCATAAACCCGACGTTATGCCGGTTATGAGCGTACTTGTCTCCGGGGTTACCGAGCCCTACAATGCATTTCATGCAAGTATTGTATCAGTCAGACTGCAATTCCCATAGGTTGTAAGCAAGGAAGTGCCCAACCCCGCAGACGCCATAGCGGGGAAGGTCAGACCCTATAGATGATCCAACTGCTCTAGCATATCCTGCGGACTATACACGGGAATCCCGCCGTTGCGGATGATCTCAACAGAGCCGTAGTAGCTCGCCTGACTAACGGGACCTGGTACAACGTAGACGTTCTTGCCCATTTCAGCCGCCGCACTCACCGTGATCTTGACTCCACTCCGCTGAGGAGCTTCCATCACCAGTACCGCTTGTGCGAGGTTGACCATCAGGACATCTCGTGCACGGAACTTGTCGGGAGTGGGCCTCACTCCCTCTGGGTAATGACTCACCAATAATCCACCAGTCTCTAGAATTCGTTGTTTGAGGTTTGCGTGTTCTGGCGGATAACAGAGATCCACTCCGTGTGCGAGCACTGCCATAGTCTTGCCACCATGAGTCATCGCAGTCTCGTGAGCCACCATATCTACGCCGCGCGCCAACCCAGATACAACACACCACCTCTCACTCACCAATTGCTTTACAAAGATCTCAGTCATCTCCCGTCCATATGCTGACATCGTCCGTGTTCCCACCACACAGATCCGCTTCATCTCCAAACATGCCTGATTCCCCAACAAATAGAGATCCTTGTCCATGAGTCTATAATACAGAAACACCCTCCTCGATGTTTCTGCATATCGAGGAGGGTGTTGGACGTTAATCCCATTCCGAGCCGTCACTGCCTGAGGTTGGTGGCTGACTTGGAATATCGACATCCAAACCACCACCATCGTCAGGATGCAAGCCCCTCATGCGTATATCACGAGGAGACATCTTTTGTTTCATTTCTTCAATCATGAACATCTCACTCACCTCCTCTCGCATTAAAAAACCCGCCTCTTTGTGCGGGTTTGTGTTGTTTGCTTTTAATTAGCTTTCTTACACCAAACCCGCCTACCTCCAAATAAGGAGATTGCGGTAAGTAATGGTAAAGACGTGCTGCTGTGTCATAACTCTAACTATTCTACACATCTCATATGTCAGTTCAACATATCAAAATGTATCAATTTTCTCTTGTCGCCATCCACTCCACCAGTCCGCGCATCACGTTATTGTCACCCGCTAACTTCATTCCCCCCTTCATGTGCTCTGCAATCGCTTCTTCAGTCTTCTCTTTGCCATACATCGTGGCAAAGGTTTTTTTGCCTTTTGCCTCCTGCTCCCCTGCGGGTTTGCCCGTTTTTACTGAGTCCCCATACATCCCCAACCAGTCATCTCGTAACTGGAACACCCACCCTAGCTCCATCCCATACTGTTCTAATCTATCTAAGAGCGTCTTGTCAGCCCCGCCCAGCTTGGCACCCAGGAGGAGTGGCAATACACAGCTATACTCACCGCTCTTGATCGCAAGAATCTTCATAATTGTCTCGTCATCAGCAATATCTAGTCCATCCAGAGTCTGTCCGTATCCCACTCGGGTGAAGTATTTACCCCAAACCTCCATAGTTGCATTGACCTGAACGGCAGGTAGCGCTAGACCACTCAGCATCTCTATCCCCCACCCAAATGTATAATCCCCAGCGAGCATCGCCACAAAGCTACCCGTGTGAGAGTCATCGTAGCGCGCATGTATAGTCCGTACTCCCCGGCGCAACTCATCTCTATCCATCCAGTCATCCTGTATCAAAAGCCCAAGATGAAAAATCTCCATCACTGCCGCCGCCTTGATCACGTCGCCGTCAATTTTCTTGCCTGATAACTCATATCCCAAAACCGTGAGTAGTCCCCTCAGTCGTTTACCCCCCACTGACAGCTCTTGCATAGCTGTGAGTACCGGTACTAAATAGGGCGAAAATTCTGTGACTTCTGCTAGTCGCTCCTTCAACACACTAGCCACCTCCAGATCAATCTTACCCTTGTAATTCCCCACAAAGTCTTTCAAATTTTGGTTCATATCAACAGTTTCCCCTCTTTCAACACCACCTGATCATCAATCGTCAGCACCGATCCTGGCAGTCGCATATCCTTGACAATATCCCAGTGTATAGCCGACTGATTTTCTCCTCCCCCCCGCTTATCTTTAAAAGATCTCCCAAGAGCCATATGGATCGTCCCACCAATCTTCTCGTCAAATAACGTATTAAGCATCGCTCGCTTAATATTAAAATTGGCCCCAATCGCAAACTCACCGAGGTAGCGAGCCCCAGGATCAGTGTCTAACATTTTTTGCAGAGCATCATCCCCCCGCTCTGCTTTGGCTGAGACCACTTGGCCATCCTTGAATTCTAAGCTTATCCCACTCACTTCGTGGCCAAATGCAAGGGTGGGCAAGTCAAAATAAACCTCTCCATTTACGCCATTTGTCACAGGAGCGAGGAAACATTCTCCGTCGGGGATATTACATTCAGCACTACACTGCATCGCAAGGCGCCCGATAATATCCACCCACAAATCCGTCTCCTTACCCACGACATGGATCATCTTGCCTTGATCCATCACTCGCTCCAATTTCTTGAGTCGCTTATACATAGCCTTGTAGTCCACGAGGCACGAGTCAAAGTAAAAGTCACGCATCTCTGAGAGCGACATACCTGCCTCTTGTGCCATCGCATCTGTCGGATAGTAGGTCAGTATCCACCTACCCTTATCAATCATAATGTCAGAGAGCGGTCGAGTTAGCTTGGCTCGCTTTGTCAGTTTGGTAGGATCAATACTGGCCAGCTCACGTAGATTGTCATCCGCCACAATCCGCACATAAGCGTCCGCCCAGTTGTATTTCACTCGTACTACCTCTTCGGGGATATAAGACAGCTGCCAGTCATTGGCGAGCGAGTAATACGCATAGTCTATCCCGCTTGTCGTGATGTCAAGCATTGGGTAGGCTCCTCGCTTCATCGTCTCACTATATACGGCCTTAGCGAGTGGCAAACCTAATCCTCCTGTGACAATTAAAACTTTTTCCTTGACCTTCACTTTGACGCTGTGGTCCAGCATCACTCGCGCTAATGCAAAATCTTTATCTGTTGGATTCATGAAGAAAAGTATACCACTCTATTTCTTGGTCACCGTCATCAGAAAAGCATCACTTGCACCTAGCGAGACATCGCGCCTCAGACTCCCGCCTCCCACATTGACATCTGTTGTGAGCACACGTCCTGAGAGATATTCCTCACGAACGCTATAGACACCTTCGCTCAACCCCACAATCGTGAGCGGGAACACTTCGCTATGTTTTCCTGCCTGGTCATAGTTCACGGCCATCACCCGAATGAATCCTGATGTGTCATAAGACGCAAGACCTGTTATATAAGTTCCTTCTCCAATCAGTGGCAGTCTCGCTCCATTAAGTTTAGATATGAGCTCCCATGCCTTAAACCGTGGCTTCTTGACGACTGCGCCATATTTGGGGTTAGTGAGCATCCCCCACCCACCATGGAACTGTTTGTCACCAGGCGCCCCATCAATCACCTCAAAGGCAAGGGCCAGATCGAGGTTAGTATCAGAGAGTGCCGCATTCACTGCGAGGTAGTGTGCCGCCGCCCAGCGCCCGTCATACGCACTGGAGCGCTCCGGATTCACCCCCCACTCAGAGATATAGAGGTCTTGTACGCGGTGGATCCTCGTCTCCATCATGGCCTTAGCGGTCGTCGCATCCTGTACAAAATCATTAACATCAGCGCTATATCTGTGCCAGGAAAAGAAATCGATCCGCACCGTCTCATCGAGTTTGTCATAAAATCCGCTCACCCAAGCAGGATAAAATCCAGTCGTCGCTGGACCGCCAATCTTAAATGGTTTGGTGTTTCGCACATTACTCGCGGCAGATGCCGCAGTGGCATAGAGCGTCACATAATTTTTGTTTCCTCCCATTTTCCACCCACCAAATAGATCCGGTTCATTCCATACTTCGTAGATCACGTTATTCAGTCCGCCGCGGTAGTCGCGTGAGTAGTGACCCACCGTGGCCGCCACCACCTGACCCCATTCTCCCCAATCGTTGGGGAAGTCAAGGATATCCCCGCGTGAGATCGCAGGTGGCATGTACGAGAGCGAGAAATAGGGGACCGCGCCTGCGGCAATAATGTCTGCCACGATCGCATCCAGCTTGGTCCAGTCATACACAAGGCGGCCATCCACCCGCGACACGACGTTAAAACCATCATAGATATGGTCTATCCGCACGTACTTGACCCCCACGCTCTTTAGTGTCCCGCTGACCGCGGAGAGGCGAAAATCCTCTTCCGGCAATTTTTCAAATCCCTGCGCCACCCCATCCCATAGACGCACAATTGGCTCTTGTGGTTGACTTACGTCTACGACTATGGCCGCCGCACGATAACTCGCGCCTGTCGCCCAACGCCAGGCGTTCTGCGCCAGGGGCAGTGTGAGTGGCAGAGACGCCAAAAGACCAGCAACCACCACCAAACTCTTCCAGTTTTTCTGCCAAAACTTTTGCATACCCTTAACTATCGCAAACTTATTTGCATAAAGCAAATTTGTCGTTGCTCGCTAAAGAAAACATTACGAACCCCGCCTCTCGCGAGAAGCGGGGGAGTTAGAGGCTGATTTTTCACCAGAAAAATACAGCCGTTTTTCTGCGCGAGTAAGACAAGTTTGCTCAAGAAAGATGTAGATATTGACTCCTTGGTGTACAATATAGGCCATGAAATCATTTACGACCGGTCTCATAACGATTATGGCCCTCGCCATCGTGGGATTCTTAACCTTCAAAGCCACAACTGGCTTCATGTCTCGCCTCGCTTCTCCCTCGCCATCTGCCAGTGTGTCACCTACCCCTACTCCCTCTAATGTACCCACGCCTACTTCCTCAGCTACCCCCGCCCCTACCTACACGCCCACTACCAAAGGTGGTCAAACATTAAACGGCGGCCTTCCTACGCAGGCAGGCACCGTCAAAGGAGTCAGTACCTCCACCAAAACGGTGACCACCACTACCACCACCTCCCATCTCAGTCTCACCCTCGTCAAAACGAGCGCCTGTCCCGTCTCATACATGACCGAGGTAAAAGATATCCAAGGCCCCCTCACCCTCCGCTACTCCCTCAAAGATGGCTACAGCTTTGGCATCACCGTGTGGAAAGCTGATGGCAACGAGCTCGTGAGTAACACCACCTATGGTGGTACCTCCGGCACGATCAAAACCATCTCGGGCGTTGACTACATGAAAGTACGGGTAGAATCCAAGTCGTGCTCTAGCACCTCCGACACTTGGCTCACCTTAACCGCCGAGCGCTAAACATATTTCCTGATCAAGCATTTTCAGAGAGTTCGGGTTGGCCAATTTTCGTGCACGTAAAAATGAGTACTCAAGCAAAAAATACGCGACGCGGAGCAGGCAAGTGTTTTTTGCATGAACGAATATATCGAAACAAAATTGTGCTGACCCAGACTCTCATCAATTAGCCCTGCTCACGTACTCCCCTGTCTCAGTATCGACAATAATCATCTCCCCTGGCTTCACAAACAGCGGTGCCATTACCTCCACTCCAGTCTCGATCGTGACAGGTTTCTTGGGAGCATTAACCGTATTACCCGCACTCGCCTCCTGCGCCTCCGTGACTTTGACCGTGACTTTGGGGGGGAACCTTACCCCAATCACCGCTCCTTCATACAAGTTGACAAACATCTTCATTTCCGGAAGTAGGTACACTTCTTTGCCCTCAAACAACTCGCGCACAATCTCGTGCTGGTCAAAAGTGCGTGGGTCCATAAAGTAGTAGATGTTCCCGTCCTGGTAGAGATACTGCAACTCGATTGTGTCCACGTCCACCGACTCGACCATATCGCTCGATTTAAAGGTATATTCGTAGACGTTTCCAGTCTTGACGTTCTTGATCTTGGTGCGGGCAAACGCGCTCCCCTTGCCGGGGAAATAGAACTCGCACTTAACGACCGCGCACGGCTGATCCTTGTAGAGGATAAACATCCCACTCTTAAGCTGATTTGCTTTGATAGACGACATAAGGAGAGATTATACCCTATCAAAAAACAAACTAGCCTCTCACAAACTTCCTTCCACCCCCAACAACACACACAGCACCGATTATGCCTAGCAACACTGCCAACGCTCCGTTACCTGATTCCAGCGATAGATATGCACCCACCTCAGCAAATAAGCCTGCTAAACCCATTAAACAACCATCACCTTGCCTCGAAGAGCTCTGAAGGAATCCAGAAACATCCTTAGCCACGTTCAAATCGGATTCTGATCCTCTTTGCTTGCCATCTAAACTCATAACTTATAGTATACTACGCCCTGTCAAACAGGTCGCTAATCGGGAAAAACAGCACATCCGCGATATCGGGGACGTCGGCAAAGAGCGCCACCAGTCGGTCGACCCCCACCGCGATTCCCCCCGTCTCTGGCATACCGAGCTTGAGTGCCTCGATGAAGTCAGTGTCCATCGGGTATTCCGTCTTACCCAGCCGCTTGCGCTCAGCGAGGTCGCCGTGACATCGCGCCTCCTGCTCCCTCCAGTCGGTGAGCTCGGAGAAACAGTTACCCAGCTCAAGCCCTGCCATAAATACTTCCAAGCGCTGTGCAAAGCGCGGATCCTTTGCCTTCTTCGCCAGTGCGGCCTGAGCGATTGGGTAGTCGTAGAGAATAGTCGGCCCTTTTGTTCCTAGATTGGGCTCAATCTCATTAGCCAAAATTTGATTCCAGATTTCTTCCCAGGTAGTCTTATCACTCACCTGGTATCCCTTTTTCTTGCCCGCGATCTTCAGCTGTTGCTCATCCAGCATAGTCTCAGTATCAATCTTGGCATATTTTTGGAACGCCTCCGCCACGCTGATCTTTTCCCACGGTGCCTTGAGTGTATACGTTTCACCTTGATACACTAAGGTCTGGTCTTGACCTACAAGGTGAGACCTTGTAGGTTCTGATTCAACTTGCAACCTACAAGGTCTCACCTTGTAGGAAATGTAGACCATCAGTCGTTCAAAGTCGCGCGCGATGTCCATATAATCCCCTGGCGTTCGGTACCACTCGAGGATACTAAACTCGGGATTATGACGGCTACTGCGACCCTCCCCATTACGAAATGACTTGGTGATGGTAAAGACGCTACCACTCCCTGCCGACAAAAGTTTCTTGAGAGCAAATTCCGGCGAGGATGGCAAAAATGCATCCCACCGTTTCCCTTGATCGTCCTTGAGCTCAGTCTTAAATACCTCCAGAAACGGCTCCGTTGAAGGTGTCGGCAGCAAGAGCGGTACCTCCACCTCGTGGAACCCCTCACGCTTAAAGTATGCCCTGATAGCATCAATCACACGCTCCCGCACCCAGTATCGCTGCCACAACCGAGGGTTTTTCTGTAATTTTTGAAATGTTTTCATTTGTGTAATCGTGTAATGGTTTAATACCTTAGCCTTGCACCCACCTTCACTTTCTTCAACAACTTTTCGTCGGTCAAAAGTTTGCCACATCCCCTCACCACGCAGTCCATTGGATCATCCGCCACCCAAACAGGCATACTGGTCGACTCCGACACCATCTTGTCGAGCCCGCGAATCAGCGACCCGCCACCTGCCATAGTGATCCCGTGTTGGATAATGTCAGAAACAAGCTCTGGTGGAGTCTCCTCCAGTACGTCCATGGCGGCCCTCACTATCGATTGTAGTGTGGGGGCAAGTGCTTCCCTTATCTCTGTTGCACTAAACTTCATTGATTTGGGTAGTCCAGTGCCTAGATCGCGCCCTCGCACAACTATTTGCGACTCTTTCTTAGCCTGTCCTGAGCCTGTTGAAGGATCTGCGGGAGCCACCGCACTCCCTATCTGGATCTTGATCTCCTCTGCGCTAGCATCCCCTAGGAGCAAGCCGTATTTCACACGTGCAAAGTGAATGATCGACTCTGTCAATTCGTCCCCTGCAATCCGCAAGGATTTGTTGAGCACAATGCCCCCAAGTGATAATATCGCAATTTCTGTCGTGCCACCCCCAATATCTATGATCATTTGTCCTCGCGGTTCATGAATCGGTAGTCCTGCGCCTATTGCCGCCGCCATTGGCTCCTCCACAAGGTATGCTTCCCGTGCTCCCGCCTGGATAGCCGCTTCCGATACCGCACGTCGTTCTACCTCAGTTACCCCAGAAGGTATACCAATAATTACTTTGGGTCGCGGCAGCTTGGAAATCCAAGAAGAATTTTCATGTACTTGTTTGATATAGTAGTGCAACATTGCCTCCGCGCCGTCATAGTCCGCAATTACACCGTCTCGCAGTGGGCGTACTGCCTCTATCGACTGGGGAGTTTTGCCCGCCATTAGCTTGGCTTCTGACCCGATGGCAATAATCGCGCCCGAGCGTTTGTGTCGCGCAATGTAGCTGGGCTCACGAATCAAGATTCCTTTACCTTTGACAAAGACTAGCGTGTTGGCCGTCCCCAAATCAATCCCCATATCCTGGCTTAACATACCCAAAAGTGCGTTCAACATAGCCCTCACATGATATCACATTTACTCTGCCTTGACGGACCTGGTACTTATAAATAGATCTTAGAACATCATATGATATCATGAAAAAAATAGGCTATACTTTTCTCATGCAAAGGATCATCGTCTCCACTCTATACACTCTCACCATTCTCGTCCCTCTCACTTTTTCTCAAATCAGTTACGAACTGTTTGAATTCCCCAAGTTTATTCTCCTGCTCTCAGCCACACTCATCATCACGCTCGCCTGGTCTATCCACCTTTACCAAACCAAAACTTCTCTGAAAACCATTATTCACAAACCATCACTCATCACATTAGGCGTTCTCGCCATCCTTGCTACCCAAGCACTCGCCACTATCTTTAGTATCAGTCCCTACACATCCTTTTGGGGTTATTACTCCCGCTTCCACGGCGGCTTACTCACCACCATTTGCTATACTATCATCTATTTTGCCACGCTCAACTGGTTAGACAAAAAATCTACTCTAAAACTAACAATAATATCGATAAAAACGTCTATTTTGATTGGCATAATTGCCATTCTTGAACACTTTGACATCTCTCTCACCTGTATGTTCATGAGCACTTTAGCTCACCTCCAAAATGCGGCCAATCCTTTTATCGCAAGCACAGCCTGTTGGGGGAGTATGACGAGCCCTCTGTCGCGCTCCTTTGCTACACTAGGGCAACCCAACTGGCTTGCAGCCTACCTGATCCCCCACATTTTTTTGACCATCCACCTTGTCCAAACCCATAAAAAAAATTCTCTTATACTTTATACCGTATACACCATACTCTTTACTGCCCTTTTATTTACCCGCTCCCGCTCAGGTCTCCTCGCCTTTGGGATCTCTTACATCGCCTATTGGCTCCTCCTCGTGCGACAGTTTAGTGTTGCCAAGATCAAACAAGCATTCGCTCGATATACCTTGCTCTTTATGTTACCCCTCGCCCTTTTTGGCTCTGCTTTTACCCCTTCGCTCACATCTCTCAATACTCTCCCCTCACCCACTCCAAGCCCTTCCACTCCAGGAACCGCGCTTGAAACCGGTGGCACCGAGAGCGGCGATATCCGCCGGATTGTCTGGGGCGGCGCCATGCGCCTGATTGCACAATATCCTATTTTGGGTACTGGTCCCGAGACCTTTGCCTACACGTACTACTGGGTGCGCCCCCTTAGTCACAATCTCACATCTGAGTGGGACTACATCTACAACAAAGCACACAACGAATATCTCAATCTGGCCGCCACAACTGGCTTGATCGGACTACTTGCCTATCTTGCTTGGCACCTAGCTATCGCCAAGGCCAGCCTCACCCGCATACCTCGCAGCAAAAAGGTGCGCCAAGACGACGACGATCTGGTGCGCCATTTTTACCCTGTTCTGGGCGCCTCCCTCGTCGGTTTTGCGATCACCAACTTTTTCGGCTTCTCCGTGATTCCCGTCTATCTCCTGATGACTCTCCTGTGCACGCTCCCAAGCACTCTAGCTCGCGATCCCTCCCTGCCCACCACGCCTCGCTTATCCCCTATTGCCTATTGCCTATTTCCCATCCTCCTCATCTACCCCGCCAGCCTCTATCTCGCCGACTATTATTTTGCCCAGGGCAAATCCTACTTAGACGCCAATCACCCAGAGCCAGCTATCTCTAACCTCCAAAAAGCCCTGCGCTTACGCCCAAGTCTAGACCTCTACCACAGCTACCTAGGTGAGGCCTACAGCCTCCTCTCAGCCAGCACCAAGTCAACAGACTACGCCAAGTTAGCTCAGCAACAAGCTGAGATCACCCGCCAACTCAATCCCTATCACCTCAACTACTACAAAGCGCGAGCCAAGATCTATTTGACCCTAGCTAGTCTCGATCCCGCCTGGAACATCCAGGCTGCCAAAGAGCTGGAGCTCGCCCGACAACTAGCCCCCACCGACCCCAAGCTCGCCTACAACCTCGGTCTAGTCTATACCCGGACCAATCAGCTCGACAAGGCGGAGATAGAATTGCGCGAGACCATCAGGCTACGCCCCAGCTACGCTGAACCATACTATGCCCTCACTTTGTTGTACGAACAAAGCAAACAGACAGAGAAAATCCCCCCGATCCTCGAGGGTGCCAAATCAAATTTGGCTACCTACTCCGCCCAGCTCAAAGACAAAATGGACAAATACAGCGAGTGATAAAATATCCCCATGAGTTCAGCGATCTTGACCGTCCCCCATACCCTCCTGCGAGCCAAATCCATCCCCATCGAGCGTCTTACCCCCGAGATCCAGTCTCAAGTCGCTGACCTGATCGACACCCTCAAATCCGCCCGCGACCCAGAGGGCGTGGGCCTCTCCTTCCCCCAGATCGGTCTCTCCCTCCGAGGCTTTGTCACCTACCTCGAACACAAAATCAAGATCTACCTCAATCCCGTGATCTTGGATATGAGTGACGAGGTGACCTTGGGTGGCACACCCGAGCGTCCCACCCTCGAGGGTTGTCTCTCCATCCCTCATTACTACGGTCCCGTGCCCCGTGCCAAACGAATCAAAATTAAAGCCATTGACGAACACGGGGTCGAGTTTAGCAAGATTTTGTCCAGCTTCCCCGCCCGCCTAGCTCTGCACGAATACGACCACTTGGAGGGTGTCCTCTTCACCGACTACACCATTCGCGACTCACTCCCCCTCTACTATCTCGACCGTAGCTCAGACAAATTTGTCGAAGTACCAGATCCCACAGCCGTGATCAAGTGGTGAGTACCCTATAACTTGCATAGATCTGGTATAATCAAGGAATGGCACGCAACCGTCTCGAAAGTGGCTTTTGGTTCACGACTCGTCTCATGCTCATAGCGTCGCTAGTTCTTGTAGCATGCACTCCAGATACTCAACCCGCCGGCTGCGACGACCTCGCGATCGTGGCCCTCGCCGCTCATGCCCAACTCGCCCAAGACGCAGGGGAATACGCCCCCCACCCTCAACTCGCCATCGAACCCATCTACAATCGCCCTCTCGGCAATTGTCGTCCCGTCTCTTTGATCTACATCAATGACGCAGACGGAGATCCATATGCTGTCTTAAATTATCCCAGGGATCTAGGTGCCTCGCCTATTCCATTTCAGAATCCGGTTGACCTAGGTATGAATACGACTAACCCTGAAGATTATCCCGCCCCTATCTCAGAGCTCGAACAATCATTTGGCAATGATTTGGTGGGGGAATCCCAGCTCATCTCTGCCCACACCCAGTCTGGTACCATAGTCAAAGTCGAGTTGACCCCCCTTCAAAAAATGCAAGAAGAGTCTGTGAAAAACAAATCTAGTCAGGTCGTCCTCCCACTGGATGGAGCGGGCAATGCAATCCTTAACGAAGAATACGGGGTTACCATTCCTGTCACCGATTTGGCAAGCCGAACATCAACAAACATCTTTGTAAATGCTTCCCCCCAGGAACAAAGAGAGATGGACACCGTCACGCTTACAAAACACATGAACGACATCACCCTACCCCAAGATCCAGAGAACATCCTCGCCCCGATACTATCTACAGTGACCTATACCCCCACCACATATCCCACCTCCACCTCATACCCTACGATGACCCACACCCCCACTCCCCACATACCAGATTATTTAGAGCAGGCTACCGGTCTAGTAAACCTGAGCGGCGTGGAGTCGCGCCCTGCTCTCGCACCCACCCTCATCAACGCTGTCATCAACACAGACACCCTCACCCCCATCATCCTCCACGACGGACCCAACACCACCGCCTTCCTCTCAGCTGTTCATAACCCCACCACTACTCAGGATATACTCGACCCACTATTGGGCAATATCATCTCTGACACAAGTGATTTTTTTGCCAAATTGCTCCGTCCTCCAGGTTTTGTGGTTCAAGCGAGTGAACTTGCGCTTGACCCGAGTCAATCAACCTTTGCAATGCCCATCACCTCAATCGCCTATAGTAGTGAGACGATGATCCTCGTTTCAGAGGAAGTTAATCGAAAGCCTGTAATCGTGATTGCACGCACCAAACAGCTAGAATCTCTGGATCTGATCGCCCGCGGTGCAGACGGGAGCGAGAATACCACCATCACCAACCAACTGGAGAGCGCCCTGAATCTCATGGCCAATAGGGGGACCATGACCAACATCAACGAAATGCAAGACCCCCACGGCCCCGCGATCGTGCCCAGCGATCTTGCAGCGAGCCTCAACGATATCTTCCCTACCCTCTCTGAGTCCAAACAAGCTGAACTCCTCAGAGCCGTCGCTCAGACAAGAGGGGAGTATGTCTATGTCTCGGTCTACAACGACGAGGGCGTACCCGTCACGCTCAGGGTCCCAATCGGCGCAACGAGTCGTTCACCTCTGCGTCTGGCCCCAGGTAGCCTAGGGATGGACGCTGAGCTTACACTCCCACTCAGCGATCTCCTCCCACTTATCCCTCCAGACGAGCGCGAACCCTGGATTGGCGAGGCACAACGCGCACTAGGAGTCCCCTACATCTCAGATATAGTGGTGATAGTCCCACTTACCAACCTCGCGGGCCAGCCTGGACAAATACCAGCAAGTGTGACAATTGTCCCCACCCCCTCACTCACTGCCCAGCCATAACTGGGTGTCAAAGTTTCGCCGGCGGTACTGCCGCCATATTCACAACCACCGCAAACAACAATTGCAATAAGCCTATCTCTTGCAAACATTCGATCCCACTCATGAGGCAAAACCCTGCAATCACGCCAGCCTCAAGCATGCGCACTACCCTCACACCTTCTGAGATATCTCTCCTCCAGTTCCACGGCAAGTATGTTGCAACCCTCTCATTTGTGTCCATGGAAGCATGATACACTAACAGTCAAATGCAACTCATCTTTTTTGGCTCCGATCGCTACAGTGCAACCGTCCTCAATCTCCTGATTGCTTCTCAACAATTGGCTCAAATCTCCGTCGTGACCGACCGAGGAAAACCCGCAAAAAATAGCGAAACTCTCGTGCCCACCGAGGTCGAAAAACTAGCCAAAACGCATAATCTAAAAGTATCCTATTATCCATCTATTCCAGTAATATTGAACAAAAATACTATTGGTCTCTGTGCCTCGTGGAATCACCTCCTCCCCACAGAGATTATCGACCGCTTTGATGGCCATCTCTACAACCTCCACCCGTCGCTCTTGCCACAGTATCGCAATGTCGCCCCCGTCCCCTACGCCATCGCCCTTGGCGATAGCGTCACAGGCATCACACTCCACCGTATCAGCGAGGGTATTGACAACGGCGAGATTGTCGGTCAAGTCAGCGAGCCGATCCAGAGCGCCGACACCGCCCCCATCCTCCTCCACCGTCTCTTTGCCAAAGGCGCCCAACTCTTCCTCGATTTTTTACAAGGTTCCCTACCTTGCAATCCTCACCTCACCGCCAGTCCCCTCATCTTCACCAGCCGCCTCAACTCTGAGTCTGGCTATATTGAGTGGAGCGTGCTACAAAAACTCCTCTCCAACACCCGCGTGGACCCCAGCGAAACCACCAACCCCCTCCTGCGCCTGCGCCTCACCCACAATCCAAGAGGAGAGATCCTCCACGACCTCATCCGCGGCCTCACTAGCTGGGAGCGGGTCTGGACACTAGCCCCAAGTAAAAAAGGCGAACTCCGCCTTGCCCTCATATCAAACTCCAGGAGTTTGATCCCCGATGTACTCATCTCTGGCAAACCCAAACCTATCTCCTACTCCGACTTTGCCCAGTATTACCTCTAGCGCCCCCACCGCTCTCTCGATACGCGTATCACTTTGTCCCGATTCTGGTTGCGGCTGGCAGGCAGGGGCAGAGTCCTGGCCACAAAGGCGCGTCCTGACATCGAGTCCACCATCAGCCGTACCGCGATCTGGTAGTTCTCGAGGTTGACCAGATCCCTGTCGGTGAATACCTCCCCAAACTCTTTCATAATGATCCTGGCATCATCTGCTCCAATGGTAAAGGAGATGATGCTGCCGGCATTGCCCAGGATCGCCTTTTGTACCTCGAGCGGGATCTGAGCCATGTACTGGTTGGCCATGGTCAAATTGAGTTTGTACTTGCGGGCCTCCGAGAGGATCTTGATAAAACTCGAGGTGGCAAAATTCTGGAACTCGTCGACATAGAGGTAAAAGTCGCGCCGCGCGGACTCTGCACGATCGACCCTGTTCATGGCCGCGAGCTGGAACTTGGTGATGAGCATTGCCCCAATGAGCGCGGCGTTGTCCTCCCCGATCTTGCC
The DNA here is from genome assembly GCA_964527065.1 of uncultured Pseudomonadales bacterium. Taxonomy (GTDB): domain Bacteria; phylum Patescibacteriota; class Microgenomatia; order UBA1400; family UBA12108; genus CAJAUT01. Next base: position 20,375 of record CAZGNX010000002.1, on the reverse strand, counting down.
TTGTGAGAGATTGGCAATCAAGATTTTGCCGTCGTTCATGATCTCCTCCATATCGATGCTACTTGTGGGGCGCTCGATAATCGCGCGGATAAGCGGCGAACTGACAAACTGCCCCACTTTGTTGAGAATCGGCGCGATCGATTCCTGAAGCATTTTCTCTGGCATCCTGTCAAACTCATTCTCAAAATATCGTTTGATCACCGGGTCGGAGAGCTTGGCTATTGCACCTTGTCGATACACCCGGTCGGTGAGCAAGCGCGGGATATCAACAAGCGTCGCCCCGGGGATCTCCGAGAGTGCCAGCAAGCTATTACGCAAAATGTACTCGAGCCGCGGCCCCCACGAATGACCGTAGAGCTTGTTAAAGATGGCCACAATCCCAGAGACTATGAGCTCCCGCTGGGCCGGGTTCTTGACCTCGAGGACATTGAGCCGCACTGGCCGGTCACGATCATTGGGATTAAAGTAGATCACATCGTTGAGGCGGCTCGCAGGGACAAAATCCAAGATGGTATCACAAAGGTCACCGTGGGGGTCAATGATCGCCACTCCCCGTCCCTTTTTCATATCGTCGATCGCCATGTTGGCAATCAGCGTCGATTTGCCCGTCCCGGTCTTCCCTATCGCCCAGAGGTGGCGTCTGCGGTCTATATCCTTGATTCCAAAGATCAGATCGCGATTCTTGTGGGTCGTCCGCCCAAAAAAATTAATTGTCGCCTTCTCCTCCTCACTCGCCCCCTCCGCAATCGGCAGGTTCTCGGGTGGCTCGGAGAAGACATTTTGCCCCCACAGGATCATCGGGATGCGTACTTTGTCCGAGGGCAGGTGCCACAGGGTGGCAAGCTCTGAAATCGAAACCACTCGCTTTTGCACACTCACACGCTCTATGAGCTTGCGCCGCGCACTCTCTAGGAAGAGCGACCGCGACAGACTCCAACTATTGCCGTCAGGACGAGCAAAGACGCCAAACACGGCGCTTAGTTCACTCAACCTAGCTGGTTTGGAAACCGCGACCCTGGCAGTGAGCGAGAATCCTCCTTGTCCTATCTTCTCCTCAATTCCCCTGGCGTTGGGGAGTGTACCCCTCTTCTCTACATATCCCGACTGGGTTTTGGTACTACCCATACTACGGCCAAGATCCAGTGCTTTGCGCCCCTCACTCTGCCACGTATCGGAAGGGGCTGTAATCACCAATGAGAGATACATCACCTCGGCTGGCTCGGCTTTGGACATGACGGAGAGATACGAGTTGATGGGATCGGTATCGCGAAACTCAGCCCAGGTTTTAAATGGATAAAAACTAGCTAGTTGCATTTTGAGCTCACCAACTACCAATGACGATGCAAGTTTGGGGAGCTGATCCTCAATCGGCACAATCATAGCGAGCGGATAGGTCGACTGAACTTGAGAAATAACGAACTGAGTGAGGTGGGTTGAGCAGGTCAGGAGGAAACGGATCTTCTGTTCCCACACCCCTACCTCAAGCGCAACCGTAGGTCTCTCCTCTCCCTTGATCCAGACCTCAAAGAGCGACTTGTGCAAAATGGCGGGGAAGGTAGAGAGAAAGGTAGCTGAGGACTCCGGCGTTATCTCGGTTTCGCGTGGGATCGTCAAGAGGAGTGTCGTCAGCTTGGGCATGGAACTAGTATAGCGGAAAAATGATTAACGCACTGGCACTAAACCTGTTGCGTAACAGAGTACCCCACAAAAGGGAATTCCCACCAATACAGCCATCCATAACAAATTTCTTAAAGGTCTCCCAATAACGTCTCTACTATTTTTCTCTACCTCTTCAAATGATGCTGTCATATTCTTAGATTGTATCAAACTATGTCAACTAGTCGCTACCTGAGTTGTTTGTACCCCTGCAGCACCCCTTTTTACACTCCGTAGACACTTGGTGCACAACAGGAGCTTGAGCTTGCCCTCAGCAGTCTGGAGACGGTGGGTGTGCAGGTTAGGCAGGCGGATACGCTGGGTACGGTTCTTGGCGTGACTCACGTTGTGCCCCACGTCTCTCTTTTTGCCACAGATATTGCATGCGTATGCCATAGATTTGAATATTCTATCAGATAAATCCAAAATTCCCAATAGGGCTTACCGGCTCTTAATCAACTCACGAAAAACTACGTACCCGAGGACGCCAATTGCACCCACTGCATACATGAGGGCGATTATTCTAGCACCCCATACTGACACCATATCCGGCTTAAACGGATTCCGCATGAACTCATTCTGACGTTGCTGAGCTTCATGGAAGTTAAAATTTCTCATAGTTGTAATATTATTTTACGCACTCACGGATCCGCGCCTGCGAAACAGAAGCGAGGCACCAATAGCAAGCACCACGATTACCAAGATCACGACTAGGAGTGAGCTAACTATCTTGCCCACCACTGCCCCCGCAGTCGAGGTAGAGGTTGTCGTTACAGTCTCTTTGGCAGGTGTCGTGGTTGTAGAGGTCGTGGTAGTAGGAGCCGCAGTCACTTGACTTTTGTCAAAATCAAACACATTGACTTTGCCTACCACAATCTGGATATCGCTAGGTCTGCGCACCAGGGAGTCTTTTTCTGCCGTCACAAACATGCCATCAAACGCATTGGAAATGTTGCCAGAGAAGTAGCCACGATCAATCTCGGCTATCCGCACCGCCTCCCCGCGCGCCGTAGTCTTGCCCCAGAGGACATATTTGTTGTAGAGAGTTTCATATGGATACACGAGTCCGTCACATCGCCCAGATACCTTGTATACTCCGTCCTGATAAATCGAAACACCCTTGCACGATACTTTGTTGTTCGTGAGGTCAACATTCCCCTCATGAGCAGAGGTAGGGCCAGCAAACATAACTGCAAAAACAACAAGTGCCAAAAGTATCTTCATATATCCCATAGTGTACCGTATGTTTCGACAATAGTCAAGTGATACGCTATACAACTTACTGTATACTCCATACTATGCTAGCCACCCTCTTTTCCAATCCCCTACTCTTCCTGATCTGGGCCATCGGCCTGATACTGGCTATCTCCATCCACGAATACGCCCATGCAGTAGCCGCCGACCGCCTGGGGGACCCCACTCCCCGCTCCCAAGGCCGCCTGACCCTCGACCCCCGCTCGCATCTAGACCCCCTGGGCACCCTCGCCCTCCTATTCCTTGGCTTTGGCTGGGGTCGACCCGTCATGTTTGACCCCTATAACCTGCGCAATCCCAGGCGCGACTCCGCCCTCATCGCCCTGGCCGGCCCCGTCTCCAACATACTTTTAGCCACTGTTTTAGCTATTTTTGTCAGACTCATTCCTGTTTCCTCTTTCCTGATTCCTATATTTCCCATCCTCATAGTCATGAATATCTCGCTCGCCATTTTTAATCTGGTCCCTGTCTTCCCCTTGGACGGCGAAAAGATTTTGGGTGGCCTCCTCTCTCCAGAGCTCTACCGCGAATATGCACTCATTATGCGCCAGTACGGCACGATTATCTTGATCCTCATGCTCCTCCCTATTGCGGGCGGCACCTCCCCCATCTCGGCCCTCATCTCCCCCGTCATTGCCTTTGTGACTAATCTGTTGCTATAGCACTTAGATTCCTCGAATATCTGGTAAAATAGCCCCAATAGGTCTGTCGTTCAGCGGTAGGACAGAGGTCTCCAAAACCTCTAACGAAGGTTCGATTCCTTCCAGACCTGCAGTGATACATTTTGATATATTAATTGAATTCGAGCAGACTTACTCTTTCTTGCTATACTTTTATAATGAAGCTTCATCATGTCTGGAAATATACCAACCTCACATTTTTAGCAGTTTCACTGCTAGTGGCTCTCATCATCTCTAGATATGAACCATTGCATGAGATACTGCTCCATCTAGGCAAGTTAGGATACATCGGTGCTTTCTTTGCAGGGATGCTGTTTGTCTCTACCTTTACCGTCGCAATCGGTGCAGTTGTGCTCCTGGTGCTTGCCGAGTTTCTCTCCCCAATCGAGATAGGTCTCGTAGCTGGGCTTGGCGCAGTTCTTGGAGACCTGGTCATTTTCCGCTTTATTCAAGATAACCTGATGGGAGAAGTTAAACAGCTCTTTGGGACAATAGACAACAAACATCGAGTTCGCCATCTCTTTCATTCCAAATACTTTAGTTGGACGCTACCCGTCTTAGGAGCAATTATTATCGCCTCTCCACTCCCTGATGAAATCGGCGTGAGTCTAATGGGACTTTCTAGAATGAAAACTACACAATTTATCTCACTTTCATTTATCCTCAACGCAATTGGAATTTTTCTAGTCGTTTCTGCCTCAGCTTTTATCAAACCGTAGTTAGATCAGCGCCATAAAATACGTTCTCACTCTCGCCACCAGTCCCTGCAATTGTTTGCTCTTATCCAGTTCTGATGTCAATCAACAAAAATTTATTGCTTCAAAAAACGAGCTAATTCTGGATAAAGGCATGTAATATCACACAACATACTCTCAACATACATATCCATTTCTGCATTCGTTCTATTCTTCGTGTTGTCAACAATAACTGTAGTACCTGTCCGCAAGATCAATTCTCGAGAATAATTTAACCATGGATAAGCCATACGAAATTTGGCTACATCTTTTGGTAACCTGAGTATCCTGTCTTGCTCAACTTTTTTAAATGATTGCTCCTTACCCTTGAGCAATCCAGCAAAAATCTTTCTCCATGTTGCCACGGTATCATCAGCAGTAACTGCAATAGTAACCAGGGCATATTGACTAAGGAATTCGTCTATTCTTTCCAACCTGGATTCACAATGGTGAGTCAATAGATTGAGTATTTTTGTGCCTACGCAAGCGACACCTTTTGTCTGGAGCAATTCTAGGGCAAAATTGAGCGCTCTATTGTCAACTTCATAATCCACTGATGGATCTCCATCTCTCACCAGTTTTGCCATTTGTTCACTTAGAACTGCATCATCTACCGCACCAGTCCCGCCTAGTCTTGCGGCAATAATGTGTCGAGTATTGCCTCCTGCATCATCATGGGTCTCTTGTCCAAGATATCTCTCGAGTGCGTAGGTTACTGCAGTCTCACCAACACCACCATACCCCCACCGTCTATATCTAGAGTTCCAGGTAGGAATCCCAACAACGTTAAACAACGCTCCCTGAGGGGACGGGGGCGAAATAATGCTAAACCCTTGATGGAACTTCCAATTTTCTTTAAGCAATCGCATAAGCCCATAATTGTACCCCTAGGATCAAGAGAGTGACATACTCACTTTTTACACCTCCTTATTTGTAAATTGTAAATTATTCATTCTACTGTGTAGAATGATCGTATGCCCACAACCCATCGCCCCATCCCTGAGGATCTCGAGTTCCGCCGTACTGCCCACGAAGAGCGCCATCTCCTGGAGACTGTCGAGGTGCCGATCGTCACGGTCTCTGCCACGTTCAAGGACGAGCTTGGTAAAGAATTTGGCGAGACCCCTCTGGGAGACACAACCGACGTCACCTTCTCCCGTGCCCACTACTCTATGGCCAATGCCGTCGCTGTCGCGGCCGTCCACAACCGACAAACGTTTTGGATGATCGACCCCACCAATTATGTCTCTGCCCGCGACTGGCCCAAAATCATGTTCACAGAAAGGATGGGTCGACTGATCGCCCGCAACCCACTACTTAAAGAACTCAAGGATCTCATGAACTCGCGCCTGCGCAACCAGCTCCCTCTCACTGCGGCTATTCGTGCCCCGCTCACCTATGTGACTGGGCGGGTAAATCGAGCGATCATCTGCCTCCACTACGAAGCCGGCAATATCCTGCTCGAGAACGGCAAAACTATCCTCCAAGTCGTCACCGACCCTCATGTCTGGCCCCAGTACTTGACCCACGCAGATAACCCTCGTCTCTCCTGGGCAGTTTTTGACGACAAAACCAAAGCCGAGCTTATCGAGCTGGCCTACATCCTCGGTCACAAAGTAGATGAAAAAAGAGTCACCGTCACTGGCTGCCCCGTGGATCCTCGTATCCTCTCCAAAGACAAAAATCGCACCTCCACTGCCTTCAAGTCACGCCCCCTGCGCCTAGCCATCACCACTGGTGGTTTGGGTACAAACAAGGACGAAATCGAGGCGCTCCTCACTGGCCTCGCACCTGCCATCAAAAAGGGCACTTTCCATCTAGTGGCCTACGCCGGCGTCCACGATGATTTTGAGAGCATGTTCACCACCTTTGCCCGCCTCCACCGCCTCAAACTAGGTGAGACGAGCGATGTCTCTGCACCCCTGCGCGTTCTACGCGGCAGTGACGTGGTAGATGCCAATGAGCTCCTCCTCCACTATGTCTTCCCCTGGGCCGACGCCATCATTACCAAGCCTTCGGGCGACATGGCCTACGAGACAGTCGCAGCTGGTTGCGCACTCCTCACCCTTAAACCATGGGCCTCACCAGAGGAAAACATTCGTGCTCACTTTGAGGAAAAGGGGGTTAGTGTGCGAGTTAAGACCACCGATTTGGTAGCGCAACTTACCGCCCTCACCAATATGCCCATAGCCAAGAACAAACCCTGGATGGAGTTGGCTCTTGAGCGCTCCCAGAAACTCGCCACCCCCCTAGGTCAGGGAGTGTTTAATATACTCAAGTTACACAAGAAATTACTTTAACTTTTTCGCTTCTTTGTGGATTTGGTGTTTCTTGCAGGTCGGACAATACTTAGACAGTGACAACTTCTCCACCGTATTGAGTTTGTTCCGGGTTGTAATATAGTTAAAACTCTTGCACACACTGCACTTGAGCCCAAACCGCTGTCGTGGTCCTTTTTTCCCTTTTGCCATGATTGGTATTGTAACCCAGAGGTTGGTCAGACTGCAACTGCCAAATCATGAAGATATCGAGTCGTTAGAACTTACGGGTACTAAAGTCTAGTTGACATGAATCCAATTTAACGTGTACAGTGTAAGTAATGCCCGACCAATTAAATAAGCAATCACTCATCAATTTGTTGATTGACTCACCTTTGCGTGAGCCGATCAAGATCAATCTCATCGACATCGTCAACAACACATCCGACCCCGACCTCCCCAAAGTCTTCCCCACGATCACCAAAGAACTCGAGATCTTCCAAAAAGCCACCGAGCGCCGGATGAAGCTCGCCGACGAAACCATCACCAAGTTAGGTGGATCTGCACCTGCCGCACCCGCCATGCCAGCTTCTCCCAGTACCTCAACCGCCCCTGCACCAGCGTTGCCCCCAGTGGACTTACCTCCTTTGCCTACTCCTCCAGTAGCACCTACTACTCCCTCGACCCCACCACCCTCATCGCTACCTCCCCTTGCCGTCCCTCCGCTTGACTTGCCACCACTGCCAGCCTCGCCGAGTCTAGGCGGGCCAACTCCAGCTCCTGTCACAACTCCTGAAAATCCTGCACCCACCTCCACTACCACGCCTGCCATGTCGGGTACCGCAGGTTCTTTGACTGTGGCAACAGGTGACGAAGCCGCCCTCGCAGAGATCCAAAAGGAGCTAGATTCCCTCAAATCTGCAGTCTCTACTGATGCAGCGCCGGCAGTTGCACCCGCGCCTCAATCGTAATTCTCTGGTAAAATCACTTACAAGCCACCTTAGCTCAGTTGGTAGAGCGGCGCTTTTGTAAAGCGTAGGTCCTGGGTTCGATCCCCTGAGGTGGCTCACTACTTGCCCAACTCGTTCCACCTCTCAAGTATCGTCTTTGCAACGGGTCCCGCCTCCGCCGATCCCTCCCCTGCAGCCTCGAGCATGACAGTAAGTATCAACTCGGGATTCTCCCCAGGATATGCGACCGTAATCCACGCATGGGGTTTGTCCTCTTCTTCTTTTTGCCCCGAGTGCTGGGCTGTCCCCGTTTTACACAAAATCCAGGGTTCAAAATCAAAAAAAGGAAAAGCCGTTCCGCCTGTGGAACAAGCTTGACGCATTCCCTCGCGCACAAGTGAGATATCCTCGCTCGAGAGACCAAGGTCAGAACATGCAATTTCTTTGTCTCTTAGCACAGAGAGCTGGCACAACCTCCCAGATACTGCTGCCAGTGTCATGCGCGCCACCTGAGCTGGTGTCACCAAGAGATCGCCCTGACCTATTGCCAAATGATAGGTGTTACCTAAAAACCACTTTTCTCCCATTTTTCGCTCTTTCCACAGTCGATCAGGGACAAACCCGCTTACCTCTCCGGCAAGTTCAATTCCTGTTTTCTCCCCGAGCCCAAACCTGCGCGCCCATTTAACGAGAGCATCCACTCCCATTGCCTCCCCCACTCGGTAAAAGTAAATATCATTAGATCTGGAGAGGGCACGTACAACATCTAGGCTACCTTCAGTTTTGCCATATTGGTCAAAGTACCAATTACCGTACCTATACTCACCAACCCTAATTTCACCTGAATCTTCATATTGGGTCTCACTCGTTATTTTGCCTTGTGCAAGACCAGCCAGCGCTGTTACTAGTTTAAACACCGATCCAGGTGGATAAGTTCCAGAAATTGCTCGATTGAGGAAGTATAGTTCGTCTGAATCTTGTAGATATACAGGGAGATTGGTGGGATCATATGCAGGGGATGAGACCAACCCCAGGACCTTACCTTGCAAGTCTAGCGCCACTGCGGCTCCCCGGGAAGAGGCAAGAGCCTCATACATGGACGCTTGTAAACGGCTATCTATCGTGAGCTCGACATCACTACCACGCTCTGCACTATTGCTCCCAAGTTCTCTGACCTCTCTACCTGTTGCATCAACCTCTATCAGCCTGCCACCATCCTGTCCCCTCAATCGTGCCTCCTGACTCTTGTGTATACCAGCGCGTCCTATCATCATGCCTGGTGAGTAACACAGACCCTCAAAACAACCTACCTCCTCTGATACAACTTCTGCCAAATAGCCCACAACAGGTGCGTTAGCCTTTGTGGGGGCAAGCTCGATGTCTCGTCTATCGAGGATCTTGCCTCGCTCCGCTAACTGCCTCTGCATCTCGACATGGTTAGAATAGGCACTCAACTGTTGGGACTGGTGATCGATAGTCTGGAGATAGAGGATCTTGGCGGTGATGATGGCTACTACAACAACATAAACCCCCCACAAAACTCTCACCCGCAGACGGGTGTCAAACGAACTTACGTTCGCCTGCGACTTGCCGTACCCCCTCCTAAAGCGTTGACTACTTAGTACCACCCCCTCACTCCACTGATTCTTGTTCATGGCCCAATTATATGCTAAGGTAGATTTGCCCTACAGAAATGGGACACTGCGAGGAATTTTTTCCTCCATATGGTAGCTTTACGGGAGAGTCCGTCCCCGCTTCTTGATAGATGCGGAGCAACTCACCCACCTGGTTGAATCCGGGGAAAGCTTCTTCGTGAGCCCCGCTCTGTGGGGCATTTGATTGTATATCTACTTACAGAAATTTGCTGGTTGTGAGATAATAATCTAGATTGCCAAGATAGCTCAGTTGGTAGAGCATCCCCATGGTAAGGGGAAGGTCTCGGGTTCGATCCCCGATCTTGGCTCAAATATGAGCTTATCGCTCCACCTTCTGAAAAAGATGTATCTTGCCGACAACTTATCCATGCAGGATATCGCCTCAAATCTACAAGTGTCGCTTCATAAAGTTGCATATTGGATGGAAATACATAAAATTAGAAGACGGTCTAGATCACAGGCAAATTACCTGAAATATAATCCAGACGGAGAGCCTTTCTCAATAAAGAAGAGGTTGACGAAGGAGGATACTCGATTATTTTATTTAGCCCTTGGGCTGTATTGGGGCGAGGGAGGCAAAACTGTCAACCATAGCACACGTCTCGTTAATTCTGACCCAGCACTCATAAAGAATTTTTATCGTTTTCTTATAAGGATCTGTCAGATCAAGCCATCAAAAGTGCACTTCCATCTACAAACTTTCAAAGACAACAGTATAGAAAAAGCAAAACAGTATTGGGCGACTCAACTAAACATCAATCCTAGGCAAATTACGTTAAGCAAACCCATCCCTCCTCAAGGTACAGGCAGCTATAGACATATTTCAAAATACGGCGTAATGACTTTGGGTGTTTACAACACACATTTTCACTCATGGATGATGGAACAACTCTCCAAACTCGGGTATAATCCAGAGTAATATAGCTGAGGTACTCAAGCGGTCAACGAGGGCAGACTGTAAATCTGCTGCCTTACGGCTACATAGGTTCGAATCCTATCCTCAGCACCACCATAGGATGAGAACCTATCGTGAGAATCACACTTCAAGTGCGAAGCACCTGAGAATGCGCACATCAAGGTACGCAGAAACATGAGAAGTGCTCCAGACAGAATGTCTGGGAGACCATCCAGATGCAAAGCAATCTGGGATACCTATCCTCAGCACCAGAAATTATAGCGCTAGCGTTTTGAGATACTCGCGAAACTCCCCGTTGACACTCGGGTCACGTAGCGCAAACTCGACTTGCGTCTTCATATACTCAAGCTTATTTCCAGTATCATAAAACTTACCATCCTTGATTTCGACAGCCAACACATGTTTGCCGTCGCCAAGCATCAACTTGAGCGCGTCGTTGTAATAAAACTCTTGCCCCGGCTGTAGTCCCGCCAGCACGGTATCCAAATAATCAAAGATATCAGGGGTAAACAAATATCCAGAAACTGTCGCCAAGTCAGATGGCGCATTGGCCTTCCCTGGCTTCTCAATCAGGCTAGTCGCATCTATAATGCCAGGCTCCAGCTCAGTCCCACCAGCAAAGCCGTAGCGGTCATAATCCGCGTCACTCTTGGCCCGCAAACTAGCGAGACAACTATAGCCGTACTTTTCGTAGGCGGAGAGAAGTTGCTTAAACCGTGAGGGGTCGGCGGCGATAAAGTCGTCGCTCCAGGTATAGATAAAAGGCTCATCCCCTATCAGGTGACGTACGTTCATGAGCGGGGTGCCATTGCCATACGGCCCCTTTTGGCGTACATAGGCAAAATTAGCCATATTAGAAATCTTCTGCACCAATTCTAGTAGGGCTTTTTTCTTCTCCCCACCCATCTTGAGATTTTCAATTAGATCGGTTGAAGGTGCGTCAAAGTGATCTTCGATTGTCCGCTTGTGATAGCCCGTCACCATAATAATATCGCTGATCCCAGCATCCACTAGTTCCTCAACCACATATTGGATCACAGGCTTGTCCACAATAGGCAACATTTCCTTGGGCATTGCCTTGGTCTGAGGAAGGAACCGAGTTCCAAAACCAGCGGCCGGTATTACTGCTTTGCGGACTTTTTGGACTGTCATAGCGTCATGAGCTCCTTTTCCTTTTCTTTGCCTAGTTCGTCTAATTTACTCATGAAATCATCTACAATCTTCTGCATAGATTCAAGCCAAGTCTTGATACTATCCTCAGAGATACCAGCTCCACCCTCTTGACTCTCAATTGACTCTTTAGTCTCTGCTCGCACTCCTCGGATCATCACTTTGCCCGACTCGATCTTTTGGTGCACCTGCTTGACGAGTTCGAGTCGACGTTCCTGTGTGAGGGCGGGAATCGAGATTTTTACAAGGTCCCCGTCCACAATCGGCTGGATATTGAGTCCCGATTTCTGTATCCCTGAAGAGATTGCAGACACAAGACCCTTGTCCCAGGGCGCAATTACAATCAAGGTCGTATCAGGGGCAGTAATAGTAGCCAGCTCCTTTAGAGTCATGAGGGTGCCGTACGCCTCGACTTTGACATCTTCGACTAGTGATGATTTGGCCCGTCCGGTACGCACACTCGAGAGATCCTTTTTTACTACTTCCAGTGTATGCCCCAGTCTATCGGTCAAATTCTTCAGAATCGCTTCACTCATAACAGTTAGTTTAGCACAAAGTTCTGCTACAATAGCAGACATGAACCCGCTTGCATATTTGAAAGAAGTTCGAGTCGAACTAGCCAAAGTCACGTGGCCTATCAGGGCAGAAACAACCAAACTTACTCTGGTAATTCTCGTTGCTTCCCTCGTAGTCGGCCTTTATGTAGGTGGTCTAGACCTACTCTTTACCAACTTGCTTGGCATCTTCCTGAAATAGTGCTATACTTGACAAGTTCCCCCAAGTTAAACATGTAATGATACATTAGGAGAATCAACCATGACTGACGACGCCACACTCACAGAGCGATTAGAAGAAGCCAAGGATGGAGATATCTTGTCAGAAGTCAAAGAAGCCAATCCCTATCACGTCATCTACGAAAAGAACGAGGGACTAGAAGCCAAGGCCAAATGGTACGTCGTTCACACCTACTCTGGTCACGAACTCAAGGTGGCCGAACAACTTAAAATCCGTATTGCGAGCATGAACGTGGAAGGCAAAATATTTGAAGTCGTCATCCCCGCCCAAGACAAGATTCAGGTCAAAAAAGGCCAGAAAAAGACGATTAAAGAAAAAATCTTGCCCGGTTATATCCTAATAAAGATGATCGTGGACGACCAGTCTTGGCTCGCCGTTCGCACAACCCAAGGTGTTACCGCCTTTATTGGCTCAATCGGCAAACGCCCTACTCCCATCCCCCAGCGCGAAGTTGATACTATCATGAAGTTCATGGAAGTCAAAGCGCCCAAATACAAGAGCACTTTCTCAGCGGGCGAGGCCGTCAAAATTGTCGAAGGTCCTTTCTCTGACTTCCTCGGTACGGTCGACCATATTGACGAGACCAAAGGCAAGCTCAGTGTGCTCGTCTCTATTTTTGGTCGCGAGACTCCTGTGGAGCTCGACTTTGCCCAAGTATCTAAGATATAATACCCTTATGGCAAAAAAGAAGGTAAAAACAATCATAAAGGTTTTTCCCATGGGTGGAGCCGCTACTCCTGCGCCTCCCATCGGTCCAGCCCTCGGTCAGCACGGGGTCAATATCATGGAGTTCGTGAACCAGTACAACAAAGCGACCCAGGACAAAAAGGGCCAAAAAACCCCTGCCGAGATCACGATTTACGAAGACCGTACCTTCACCTTTGTCATCAAGCTCCCCCCAGTCTCGGAGATGATCAAGCAAGAGCTCAGCCTCAAGCTCGGCTCCGGTGTCCCCAACAAGACCAAGGTGGGTAAGCTCACAAAGGCACAGCTCAAAAAAATTGCTGAGGCTAAACTGCCTGACTTGAACACCACCTCGCTAGACGCTGCCATGCGCTCCGTCGCAGGCACTGCACGGAGCATGGGAGTCGAAGTCGAGAAATAGATCATTATCCGTTGACTTCGCTAATTCCTACTGCTTAAATGTAATCATGCTCAATTTTCAGGAAGAACAGCAAGTCAAAAAAATTGTTAATGAAGCAATAGCTCCTCTGGTGGGGACAGTTGAAAAGATTGCCGTCAATGTCGATAAAATACTCAAAATGTTTACCCGACTCGACCAAGAGCACACCATCACTCAAGCCAAGGTCAACAAGCACGACAAGAGACTCCGCAAAGTCGAGAAAAAACTAAAAATCAAATCTCCCTCAGAGTCAGCTATTTTCACTTAATCTCCTCCTGTGGTACAATGACGCCATTCATTAAGACTTGACCCCGCTGAGGCGTGGGATTAAGGAGAATCACAATATGGGCAAACGCAAAGACACAACCGGCAAAGTCGCTCCCAAAAAACAAAAATCCATGACGATCTGGGAAGAGCTCTATACAGACCTCTCTCCTGCAGTGGCGACCGCCCTGCGCGATGCCCGCGTCAAACCAGAGCAATTGCTCAACATGACCGATGGCGACATTACTGCTATTGAAGGTATCAACGACAATGGACTCGAGGAGATTAGGAGCAAGTACACTCCCTCCGTAACCCTGAGCGAAGCCGAAGGGTCCGCGCCCATGTCAGAATCAACTCCTACCGAGGCTGCTGCACCAGCTGAAGAAAAAGTCGGCCCAAAGCCCGCCAACAAACGCCACCAGTTCAAAAACGGCAAAGCTATAGTGGCTGCCAAGAGCAAGGTCGACTCGCAAAAGAAATACAGTGTGGCTGAGGCAGTCAAGCTCGTCAAAGCCACCAACGTCACCAAGTTTGTGGCAACCCTCACCCTCCACCTCAATTTGGTCGCCAAAGATGCCCCAACCCGTGTCGAGCTGACCTTCCCCCACCTGGCCGGCCCCGCCAAGCGGATCGCCATTGTGAGCGATGAGCTACTCAAAGATATCGCCAAGGGCAAGCTGGAGTTTGATATCCTCTTGACCACCCCCGCCTTCATGCCCAAGCTCGCCAAGTTTGCCCCCGTCCTGGGTCCCAAAGGTCTCATGCCCTCACCCAAGAACGGTACAGTGACGCCAGATCCCGAGAAAAAAGCCAAGGAATTTGCGGGGGGTAAGACGGTCGTGAAAGCGGAAGCCAAGTTCCCCCTCATGCACGTCACCGTGGGTAAGGTGGATCAAAAAGAAGAAGAGATTATCGCCAATATCCAAGCTCTGCTTGATGCGGTCAAACTCAAAAACATCACCAAAGCCACGCTCGCCAGCACCATGAGCCCCGGGGTCAAACTCCAGCTTTCCTAGTCCTATAACTTGCATTGCTGTGCTATAATACACACTTGATATGTAAAGTGTGGCTAGTTGCACGCAACTATTGCTTTCGCCTGCATATCGAGCCCTTTAACAAGCGAGATACGTGCCATTTCTGAACGAGTCGCCGTAGGCTCTACCCTGATCATCTGTATGGTTGGAGTAGAGTCTACGAAACGACTCCGTACTGCTGTGAGGCAGAATTCAGAATGGAGAAAAAGATGAAAAAGATTGCGTTTTTGATTTTGGCTGGAGCGTTGCTCCTCGCCGCCTGCGCGCCCGCGTCGGCACCTGTGCCCACTTTCACACCCCCACCAACTGACACCCCAGTCCCAATCGTCGTGACATCGGAGATCAACTTCCTCCCCCCTACCTCAACTTCTGAACCGTATGAGATCACGGTCGACCTCGACCTCAACAACATCGCGTCTCCAGAAGTGTCATTGTTGATGGTTACTGCCGATGGAACTATTTTCGGGATGGAGGTCCAAAAGTCGGAGGATGGATATCTTATTCCAGTCGATACCCAGATCATCTTCTGGTTCGACACCTGCGACGGTGATATACAGCACACCGAAATCCCCCCCGATGCGGTGGGAATAAAATTTGACGGCTGCGGTTTGTCAATTTTGGGCAACTACCTCCCTGGAAACCCCACGGAAGTGGTCAACCTCGCCGAAGTTGTAACGCTATGGAATGAAGGCAAGCTCTGCCTTCCTCCTGCCTCAGACTTTGGCGAACTCAAAAAGTGCCGCGAGTAACACGCGCACCACGGGCCACAATGCCACCATCCACCAGATGGTGGCATTGCCCAGGTGGGGTACAATTGACCCCACTGGGTCACTACGTATCTCGCTTGCAACATATTTAATTTGTTGCTTAAATACAATCATGCTTTCCGATCATGACAAAGTTATTCTCGAAGAAATTGTAGAAAGAATCGTAGATAAGCGCATCGACCGTGTCGAAAATAAAATAGATAAGGTTCTCAAGATTGTCACTCGTTCAGATCAGGAGCACACCCTCACCAAAACCAAGGTCACCAAACTCGAGCAACGCGTCAAAAAGATCGAGGGTAAACTCAAGATCAAATCGCCAACTTCCATGAGCGTTGTTGCCTAAAGACCATATCTCTGCTATACTACCATTATCCTCTAGACAACAGGCAATCAATAAGCCCTGTCGAAGGCAATTTGCTACAAGCTGTAGCACTTAGCTGTCTCGCGGACAGCTATTTTTGTATCAGGAGCATCCTATGCCAAATCAAAAAAACATCACCGGAGTAGCTGAGCTCGAGACCAAGCTCGCGACCGCCCAGGCTATCTTCCTGGCAGACTACCAGGGACTCACCGTCAAAGACCAGGTCAAACTGCGCGATCTCATCCGCGAGACCGGTGGTAGTGTCACGGTCGCTAAAAACAATTTGCTCAAAATCGCGATGACCAACAAAGGGTTTGACGCCGACTCATTAGAATCAGAGCTCACAGGCCCCAACCTCACTTTGTTTGCGGATGGTGATGCCGTCGCCCCGCTTAAAGCGATGGTCGAGTTTGCGAAGGGAAATGAAAAAGAATTACCCAAGGTAAAGGCGGGTATACTCGGCAAAGAAGTATTATCGAGGGCTTTAGTTATGCAACTTGCTACCCTTCCTACCAAGGCAGAGCTCATCGCCAAACTCTTGGGCACACTCTCCAATCCCGCGCGCAACCTGGTCTCCGTCTTGAGTGCCCCCATGCGCAACCTCGTCTACGCCCTCTCGGCAGTTAGTAACCTACCTGCGCAGGCAGGAAAGCAGGTTACACAAGCTTAATTAGTTATAATTGATCAAAAAAGGAGGACACATGTCCGATACCGTCAAAGCTCTAGTAGAGCAAGTAGAAAAATTATCCGTTCTCGAGGTCGCTGACCTAGTCAAAGCTCTTGAGGAAAAATTTGGCGTGAGTGCCGCTGCACCCATGATGGCTGCCGCCCCTGCTGCAGCTGGTGCTGCTGCCGCACCCGCCGAGGAACAAGATGCCTACGATGTTGTCTTGACCTCAGGTGGTGCCAACAAAATCGGCGTCATCAAGGCCGTACGCGAAATCAACCAGAACCTCGGCCTTAAAGAAGCCAAGGATCTAGTCGAAGCCGCCCCCAAGACTCTCCTTGAGGGAGCCAAAAAAGAAGACGCTGAATCCGCGAAAAAGAAACTTGAAGAAGCCGGAGCAACAGTCGAACTTAAGTAAAATACTGTCCTAGAATCGATCCTAAAGCCCCGCCATCTGGTGGGGCTTTTTGGTTTAAGGCATTTTGCTCTGAGTCCCCAAATTCCTCGTCTCCAGGAATCTAACACTTCCAAGCTGTCTTAAGTTGTGCGAGTGATCGGTGGAGGCGTATCTCACAGCTGAAAAACATTACGCAGGCGTGCAGCCGAGTAAGAGGTCAATTTTGCACCAGCAAAATATGACCGTTTTTTCGCGTGATGGTACGCCGAACCTGAGCGAGCAGACGGGGTGTCTTCAGAAAATATCTCGCCAAGCGGGGCGTGACAGCACGTCCCTCAAATCTTTTCCCCTTATCCCCACTCTCCCTACCCCCTACAGGTAGTGTCCAAATAACCTCTTGCGTAGCCGCACCTGAATCTCTAAATACGCTTGCCATGTTCTACGTTGTCGCACAATATATCTATATCAATCTAGCTATGTATGTTCATTAGAACATCACCTACGATCGATACACATCACATACATCATCAAATAGTATCCTATTGACACACACCCCAACAAGTACTAATATCTACTTACTACTAGTACTGAGCGAAGTCGAAGTATGGCAGACAAAGTTGATTTGAAAAATCTCCCTGACCTCCTCACAGTCCGCGAAGTCGCCGATCTCTTACGTGTCTCCCCTCTCACTCTCAAGCGCTGGGGCAAACGCGGCAAACTCCCGGCGATCCGCATCAACTCCCGCGGCGACCGTCGCTACAAAAAAGAACAAGTCCTCTGGCTACTTGGCATTAACCCAGATCAAAACTAACCAACAAAGAGCGCGCGCTTTTCTTGATTTTGTCGCTATACTAAAGTAATGTCTGCAATTGTAGAAAAAACATCCTCACGCTTGATTGAGTTCGACCCCTTGGTACATACACCTCTCCTGGACAAGCATCATGCCGCCACACTCAACCATCTGCCTAGCGAAATTAGAGAGCTCGCAGCTGAGGCAATCGAGACAGATTTCCATCCTACGAATCGTGAAGCACCTTACCACACCCTCAACACCGAATCATTCAACGAGCAGGCGGCCCTTATTATGTCGCGCCACGAGAATGATGCCTCATACAGCTTAGAGGCAGCCCTCGATCACTCAATCGTCGTCTATGCTGACGGCAGACACGTACAGCTAGTTGATAAACACGCAGGCAGTACAGCAGCTGACAGGTATATTCTAGGAAACCTAGAGTCACTGATGCAAGCAGCCGAAAAAGTTGAGGCAGATATCATCATCGGCCGATACTCAGGGGACGAATTGGTGGCCATCATGATCCCACGAAACTACCAAAACTATGATCAGTCACTCTGGAGAGATGAAGTACTCAAACAAACGCTCGAAGCGACCAATCATCAGTATTTTTATCAAGAAGGAAGCCCTGCCCGACCACTCACACAATTTATCGAAAATACGACAGCAACTCAGACAACCATGCGCGGAGAATCGCTCAATCTAGGTCTAGACATCAAGCTCAAACACCTAAACGCCATCAACGTTGAAATAAACCAAGACGGGCATCCCGTGCGAGAGAGAGAACTGCTCTCATACATCATAGACGGCATCGAGCATCCGCAAGAAGAGTCTGCGACTTCTTCTACCCTCTCCAAGCTGGTATGTGAGACAATCAGCAGAGAATCGGTCGTACATGAGGAAATCTGGGATGATCGCGAAGCCACACTGAAAAACAAAATTCCTCCTTCATTGAGATCCAGAGTACAAGAAGTTTGGCAAAAAACCAGCGAGACTGGTATGCAAAAGCGCACGCTTGCATACGCTGTCGCTGCCACCTACGAACGCCTCTTCCCAGAGATGGAAGTACTCAAAAGCCGTTTCTTGTACGAGTTCGTCCACGATTGGCTAGAGCAAAATCCAGAAGAATCATTAGTGATGTATACCGGCGCACCCATTTTCCTCAAGGACACCAACAAGACAAGCCATCGATTAGGTGACCAAATTATTAGGCTCACCCATCAGATCCTCAAGTCACTAACTCTCAACAAGCGTGGACATCCACCTATAGACATCATCTGCAGTCAACATAGAGGTACGCTCATTTCACTCACCACACATAGACAGTTCCGCCACAGCGACAAGCTAAATGCTCTACAACCAAGAATCGAGAATGGTGAGGTAGCAATTTCTTGCCTCGACCAATTTGACGGGGACAAGGGCTACCGGGTTGTGAGCAAATACACTACAAAAGACAGTTTTTGGTGGCTGATTGACGTACTCAGACCAGAGCAAGCTCGAGCCGAACTAAATTTGGCCAGTCAAATAAATAAATTCGAGAAATACGTCCAGCAAAGGTGGAAAAAATTTGGCGTCAAAGAGAATCCTGGCCGTTCATAATCTCATTTACTTCTTCCCTCGAGTGACTCATTACGAGCTTAGTTCGCAACTCCGCCGCTCCCGGGAATCCTTTGCAATACCAAGCCAAGTGTTTGCGCACAGGCAAGAACCATTTTTCTTGCCGAGTGACCGTCCTTAGCTCATCGAGCGAAGACGGGTGGGAATCCATCTTAAATACTTTTTCAAAAATCCGTGCATGCTCGAGTATCCAGGCAAGTCGTTGCTCCACGCTGGGCTCGTTGTTTCCCATAAACACCCCCGGATTCCCCTCGGCGGCACGACCAATCAAGAATCCGTCAACTCCGTATTGCTTCACTTTGACCAAACCGTCTTCGATCGAGAGCACATCTCCGTTACCCAGGATATGCCCGCCGTGCTTGTGCACAACCACAGCCGCCCTCCCAATCGCCTCCCAGTCGGCGCTACCTTGATATAGCTGTCGGAGCGTCCGCCCGTGCAAGCTAATCATGGCAGGACTGACCTCCATGAGCTGTTCCATCCACTCCTCGACCGCTTCGTGATCTACTCCAATCCTCGTCTTCACCGACACAGGCAGGCTGGTCGCGGCTTGGACGGCTCTGACAATCGCTTGCGCCACCTTGGGGGTGCGGATCAGTCCCGCTCCGCTCCCCTGCTCTTCCACCTTGTGTGCCGGACACCCCATATTGATATCGATCCCGTCAAATCCGAGGCTCTCGATAAGCTCCGCCGCCTCACCAAAGTAATCTGGTTTGTTGCCAAACACCTGGGCGATTTCGTAGGGCTTGTGGTCAAGCTCCCCAACATCCCGCGCCTTGACAAATGTCTTGAGTAACCGTTCCCGTCGCTCGCCGCTAGCATAATGGAGGGCGTCCACGCTCACAAACTCGGTGAATACTATGTCGGGGCGGCCGTACTTGGCGCTCATGTAGCGCATGGCGGCGTCCGTGACCCCGTCCATGGGTGAGAGCCCCACAATCGGTACCCTCCGAGCGAGCAAATTTTTCCAAAACATATCAATCTATCAACTTGTGATACAAAACCAATAAACCAAAGTGGAACACCCGTAGAATTCGCTTGAGTCGCCAGGGTTGTGTCACTCCACGCCACGCCCACTTGAGCCCAATCTGGTCTATCCAGGCTGGACAACGTCTAACCACCCCTGCCCATTCATCGAGCACCCCGCCGATCCCTATCGCAACACGCACCCGCAGGTACGGCCGATTCTCCTCGTTCCACATATCTTGCTGTGGCGAGCCGTAGGCAACCAGAAAATAGTCGGGTTCCACCGAGTTAATCTTGGCTATTGTCATTCTTGCTTCC
>CAZGNX010000001.1:65567-103308 GCA_964527065.1 uncultured Pseudomonadales bacterium | reverse complement strand
AGGAGGTGGGATTCGAACCCACGCGTGCTTGCGCACAATTGATTTCCAATCAATCAGAATGGACCACTATCTGACTCCTCCCGTCTCTGTATTATACTTGGCTTATGGCTATCTGGAAACAACCACCCATCATTAAAGTATACGAAGCGCTTGGCGCACTCGCCGACAAGCGGATCGAAATTGAGGGTAACACTGCCAAAGTGAGGTCGAGTACTGGCAACAAAGTGTATACCGTCACCTACGACCCCAAAACGAGAGCGATCATGTGTAACGACAACGGCTCCTATTGGCAGGGATACTTGGGCTATCCCTCTATCGCCTACCTCCTCAAAATAAGTGTCATCCCCTACTCACCGCGCCTTGTTGAGCTTCTCAATGATATTCCCTGGAAAGATCTCAACCAGAACTTCAAAAATGACTTTATCAAAACCGAAAAGTACTGCAAAAACTTAGTCGTTGAGCGCGGCGGCAATCTGTCCGCCCTCATGGAGGAGATAACCGGTATTCACCAGTATCTTGCCGACCACTCTTTCTCGCTTCTGGGTTCGAAAATCAAGCCACCCGCTGGATATTAGTTGCTCTGGTAAAATACATGTGCTGGCTTGCCCTGAGCCAGTCGAAGGAAGGTGGGCAGGACGGTAATGCGCTAGTTTCGAAAACTAGTTTCGGTAACGAATAACAGGTTCGACTCCTGTACCTTCCGCCATAACAATCTAGCACATTAGGCGAGTCTTGGATTATCATCTTGGGTGTGTGGGTTTATGCCACCACTCATATTTTCAATATTCCTATCTGGTGTCAAATTACCGCTCTATTCCAATTGAAATATAAGCGTAAGACCAATTTTTCATTTACAAACTTTGCTACAATGTGTCCATGACCACAAATCCTATTCCTATCTACCAAGCAGAAACCGGCGAAGTGCCCCACAACGTCAAAGTCGAAAAAGTCCTCCTAGAGTGGTCCGCTCCCGCCCGCCCTTACAAAGTCCGCTCTAGGGAGTTTTACACGACCATCCTCTCTATCGCCTTTCTTCTTGGTGTAATCCTTTTATTACTCAAGGAGTTCCTGCTCATAGGCGTGATTATGGCCTTTGCCTTCCTCACCTACGTCCTGGCCACCCACCGCCCTGACAACGTCACTCATCAGATTACTAACTCAGGTATCCGCACCGACAGCAAGCTCTATGCTTGGGACTCCCTCACCAACTTCTGGCTCAAAAAACAGTGGGACCAAGAAGTCATTATTTGCAAAACAGTAACCGCCCTCCCAGGAGTAATCCTCTTAGTTTTAGACCACGAAAAGCGTGACAAAATTATTTCAGCTATTGGTGACAAAATCCCGCTGGAGAAGCCGGCTGACTCCTTTGTCGACAAAGCTAGTCACTGGCTCGGAAACAAGATCCCCCTGGAAAACTCGTAGTCTACTTCTCCCATGGTAAAATATCGGTTGTCAAGTTTACGCTGAGCTTGCCGAAGTGCACCCATAGTTTAACGGATAGAACAGATGGTTGCGGACCATCCGATGGAAGTTCAATTCTTCCTGGGTGCACAATTTCGCAGTCAGGCAGGGTGGATTGTTCAGCCGTCCCCGCGCAGGCGGCCGCGGAGACGGCTGTATACGCCTTTTTATAAATCGCCGTGAGGCGACGATCCTCCAAAATGAAGTTCAATCCTATCCGCTTAGCGAAGAACGACAGTTCTTCGCTATTGTTTTTTTCGCGCGCGATTTTATGCGCTGATAGCGCATCATTTATGACTTCCCGAAAAGGTTCAATCCACATACTTCCCTTAGTCCGTAAAGTCTCAATTTGTTCCCGTAGTTGCAACTGCGAATTGGTGATTTCCTGCTTCTTGGCTTGATAGCTGTCCTTGTCTACGACAGCGTCTAGGTAGCTATCGAGCAGGGTGTTTTGTTTATCAGAGAGCATTTGCAACTCTTGCTCTGCTTTCTGTAGTTTGGTGGCGGATAACAACTTTTCAGTTTGTTCGTCCTTGTCTAGTTCTCGCTTCCAGATTTCTCCCCAACGGTCTGGGATCGATACACCCGCCACCAAATCTCGCAGCTGAGTCTCAAACTCGGCTCCTGTGACTACTGGTTGCTTGCAGGGGATAATCTTGCGGGTACAGCGGTAGTAGGTATAGGTCTGGTGGTTGGCTGTTCGGTGATAATACTTGTGGTGTTCCTCGGCGGTGATTGCGGCTCCGCACTCCCCGCAAGTGGCCAGCCCTAAAAACGGCAAACGGTGGGATTTTTGGGGTTGCCGCTCCCGCCTCGCGATCACCTCTCGCACTTGATTGAATAGTTCTCTGGGGATAAACAGCTCGTGAGTACCGTCATGGTACTCACCCTTGTAATGCAGGAGGCCGATGTAGAACTTACTTGTTAGCAAGTGCTTGATCTTGGCGATCGTGAAGGGTTTGTCATTTTTGCGCTTTAGCTCATGCTTGGCGAGAAATCTGGCTATCTCGGCGTAGGTATAGCCACCCGTGGCAAACATTGTGTAGGCTTTATGGACTATGCAGGATACTTCTGGGTCACGATCAATCCCGCGAGTTTTGGGATTATTGGTATAGCCTAGTGGTGCTTGGCTTGGCCACACACCGTTGCGGATTTTCTGCCTCATCCCCCGCACGACATTCTCACTCAAGTTATCGACGTAGTACTTCGATTGGCCAAAAGCAATCGAGAGCATAAACTTACCTTGTGGGGTATTGTCAAACCACATGGTCGGGAACTTGAGATCCACCAGTTTGCCTATATCAAGCAGATAGATAATACGGCCCCATCTATACTGTTTCTGGCTAGTCGGTCGGCGTGCCAGGCAATTATTCCGTCCACCTGTCCTCGCACTATCTGCTTGATCACTTGGTTAAACTTCTCTCTGCCTGGAGATTTGGCAGTTCTGGCTTCGGTCACAAACTCCACGATCTCTAGGTGCTCGCGCTTGGCAAACTCGGTGATCTCCACAATCTGTGCCTCAATCGACAAGACTTGTCTGTCGGCCTCATCCTGTGACTTACGGCAATATGCGATGTATCTGGGCATGGATACCTCCTTATTGTGTTTTGTAGCTCAAATTTTTGCGCTGGCTGGCAGATCATTTTGCCCCTTCGTCGCCTCACGGCGATTTATAAAAAGGCGTATACAGCCGTCTCCGCGGCCGCCTGCGCGGGGACGGCTGAACAATCCACCCTGCCTGACTGCGAAATTGTGCTGGCATACGCACAGGTTAGAACTGTTTTTCGGCCGCCTCCGGCGGCCTGATATGGAGGCGCGGCGGAGCGGGGCGCCGCGCAGTCATTAGCGGATAGGATTGAACTCCCCCGCCGAAGGCGGGACTGCCAGCCAGCGCAAAAATTTTAAAGTACTTTTGTTCTTACACTTATTTCGGTTTATGTTCGGATTACCTTAAGAATAGCAAATCGTCGAAACAATGCAAGAGCTGTGTGTAATAATAGATTCATGGGTATAGATGGAATAAAAAGTGACACAGAGATGTTGTTCGCTCCGGCTGAAATGTTATTACGTAGACTAATCAAGGCGCGGACACATCTATAATCCCTGAAGAAATAAGTAAAGAGCGGAAAAAACTCTTGGGTTTTGCTAAGGAATTTCTACTTCTTGTCTGGTTCAACTTCGCCATGATTAAAGAAGTAATACGAGACGACGGTCATTATTCTCCAGATCAACACCAAGGAATTATTGGTTTGGCTAAAGATATCCCCATTCAAAATGAGGGATTTATGGGCTTTATTGATCAGCATATTGGAAGTATTTGGGAAATGTTGGCGATAACTTATGTATCCAGATTGCCAGTTGAGCTTGTTTCGAGAGTAGTCGAGGCCTATTCTGATAAAAAAGTTGATCCAAGACTAAAAATGGGAATTTCTATTTTGCTTGGCGTTGGTATAACAGGTGCTGCCGAAATGGGATTCATAGACGGCGGAAATAATGTGCAGGATACCATGGATTTGTTTGGACCGATTATAGGTGCTGTGTGGGCAGGTGGTGGCGCAATGGTTATGAATTATTTATTTTCTGACAAGATGAAATCAGTTAAGAGTGGCGCAGAAAATAAATTAAGACAGCTCTTTAGGTATCTACATAATCCCCGTAGTAATCCAGAAATGATGCTTAGCGATTTCAACGATAGCCAAGAAACAAGAATCATCGCAATCAATAGTAGAGACTTGGGGGATGAAGGATAAGCCACCTATCACGCATCCTCTGGTTCTCGAGCAATTTTTCTGGCTTCATCCATAAACTTCTTCAGCTCAGCAGGGGTCTTAAACGTGTGATCAGCGCCACGGACATCAACCTCAATGCCTCGTCTCAATAGTGAAATAACGGTATCAGCAGAAGAACCTGCAGATGTTCCCGTTAACTCGTGAAACCTCTCACCCATAACTGAATGACAATTCTCTGGCTTCGTCTCGTCGTTGTTCTCAACTACCCAAAGATTATCATATCCCCAATCAAAAATTACTTTTTTACTAGCATTTAACAAATCAAGAAACTTCGTCTCCCCTGGTTCCGCTTACATTTCAGGTTTCAAACTAAATTGTTTTGTTTCTGACATAAGGAAGTCTCCTCAAGTAATTAATTCAATGTTATTATACCATTGTGGCAAAAATCACGCGCGAAAAAAACAAAATGACTGCGCGGCGCCCCGCACCGCCGCGCCTCCATATCAGGCCGCCGGAGGCGGCCGAAAAACAGTTCTAACCTGTGCGTATGCCAGCACAAAATGACTGAGTGCTCCTGCTGAGACTTGAACTCAGATTCCAGCCTCCGGAGGGCTGTGTCCTATCCATTAGACTACAAGAGCATGTCTCGCTGATTCTAACACCTCACACTCACTCTCAAACGCCAACAGTTTCATCCCCTCCTCGTAGCTCACCCACTGCCGCGCTTCCATCTCCCAACCATGGGTAGGCTCCTCACTCACCAGTTCCATCAGATAGTAGGTCACTGTTTTATGTATCTTTACAGTGGCGCCCCCATCCTCTTGGTATTTAGCGACCCGCCTAGTTGTGTCTTCTGTATGGTGATTCTGGTTACGCACCTCTGCAAGATCAGCGGTGTAGGAGTACTCAATTGTCTTAAGGGGTCGCAGGTCAGTCATCCGAACCCTCGCCCCCACTTCCTCAAATACTTCCCGCTCAGCGGTTTGCATGAGCTCTTCCCCCTCCTCTACGAGCCCCTTTGGTAGTACCCACTTGTGATAACCAGAGTGTTTGCCGAGCAAAAACTCATATTCCTCGCCATGTTTGCGGTAAACAACTCCCCCTGCCGATAGTTCTTGCTGAGTAATTTGTCTCATAATGATGGGCGGTATCCCAGAATACTTCGTATCTGGATACAGTTCTCACGTTGCTTTGCAACTTGATGTGCGGAGGGTACAGGGGTCGAACCTGTTAGAGCTTACGCTCATTAGTTTTCAAGACTAACGCATTACCGTCCTGCCCACCCTCCACCTCTATATTTTACCAGACAACACATCCCACCACTTCTGCCAATTTGCCTTTTCCCCCTCTTTGACTACTACCTGATGACTATTTCCTGACTCCTGCATCATTCCCTCCGGCACAATCACGACAGTCTCACCTTCCTTTGACAGGTGTAGCTCTTCCCGTGCCACTTTTTCCAGATAATAAGGACTTTGAACAAACGCTTCTTGTTGCCGCAGTTTCTCTTGCTCTACCAAGAGCTTGTCTCTGGACTCCTCTAAGCTGGTTATACGCAAATTCGACCGTTTAGACAGCTGGATGCCACGTGCCAGAGAGATAATCAGTAGAATCTGAAAAACGATGATGGCATACTGTCCCCACTTGCGCATATAATACCTCAATTACTGCCGTCTTGCGTTATAACCCATAATATAGTATTATTAGACACATGCAAGCCCAGAGAGATCAATTTATCAAGTATTTGCAGAAAAATGGCCGTGCGTCTGCGACCATTTTAGCTTATGCCAAAGATCTGGACCAGCTCCTCGAGTTCCTGGCCAAATTGGGGGTGCTCGAAGCCAAGGATGTGGTAACCGATCATCTAGAGCAGTTCAAACAAAGTCTCAAAGATAGTAAATATACGTTAAAGAGTGTCTCCCGCAAACTCAACTCCATCAAGTCCTTTTTCAAATTCTTGATTTCTGAGGGTCTCATGACTGCCTCCCCGGCCACAAGTGTTAGCCATCCCAAGTACGAGATCACCCCTGCCCGTATCCTCTCTCCCCTGGAGTATCGCGCTTTACGCGACTCTGTACGAGACGATGTGCGGATGTATGCAATCGTCGAACTCCTTCTACAAACGGGATTGAGAATCGGCGAACTCGCAGGTCTCCAGCTACAAGATATCTCGCTCGAGAAGTCGCATCTCAAAATCCGCGCCTACGAGTCCCACGACGCCCGCCGCGTTCCTTTAAACGATACCGCCAAGATGGCCATTGAAAAATACGTCAAAGAGCGTCCCAAAACCAAAAATACCACACTCTTCATCACCAAAACGGGTAATCCTTTTTTGATCCGCAATATCCGCACCGCCGTCAACCGCTACTTTCGTATTGCAGGTATTTCCGGTGCCAAGGTCAATGATCTGCGTCACACCTTTGTGGTGGAACAGCTCAAAGCCGGTGTGCCCATCGTCGAACTCTCTCATATGGTAGGTCACAAAAGGCTCTCCACCACTGAAAAATATCTCGTGTTCTTGAACGGCTCCAAAACTGAACCCAAAAAACTCAAAATCGCCGAGTTGTAATCCTGAGCTTGTCGAAGGACTCTAAACCCGCACCTGCCTGCGTAGGCAGGCCTTCTTCACTTATACTCTAACTTTTTTGATCTCCCTCACGAGCCGGGCATTCTGCACCACTATATTCTGATTCTTGCTATCCACCACAACATATCGATCAGCTGGTTGATCAAGCTGGTTAAACTCATCCCAAAACACCTGGTCCCCTACTTTCATCAACCCTGGATCAGTTTTTTGCTTTGCCATAGTCGCTTCCATTCTAACACAGCGATGTGGGCCAACTAGGACTCGAACCTAGGACATCGAAGGTATAAGCTTCGCGCTCTAACCAACTGAGCTATTGGCCCACAGGATGACATTCTATCACCTCAAGACATATCAGAACCAAACTAGTAACTACAATCTATCCAAGTCGCCAAATCCCCATTCATCCCAGCCCCACCACCGCCCCCATCCACTCTTGCACTGACACATTCCCAAGGTCTCATTACTATCAAGTACAGTCCTACTAGACCTAAAGCTATCAAGAGTAACTTTCTCATAGCCTCGCCCGCTTGGCGATCTCCACTTCTAGGATCGTCTTGTCTTTGCCGTACTTGAGTCGCGACAATTTCTTTATCATCTCTGCGAGCTTGGGGTTGGCCAGCTTGCGCTCTGCCTCCACGTCTCTGGTCAAATCCATGGAAAAAGGCGGCATCGGCTCGTTATCCACAATCGTCTTCACAAAGGTGTGGTAGCGCTCAACATTGGTGAGGTCGCTCTCTGAAAAAGTTGGGGCAAACTCGTGCTGGAGAAAATTAGCATCCTGGACTCCGACTCGGAAGGAGAGGAGTGTCCCGACGTTACCAAACACGGCGTTCTTAACCTCTTCCTCAATTTGGCCGATAAATTGGTTGGCCACAATCAGGTTGAGGTGGTATTTCCGCGCCTCAGAGAGGATCGTGGCAAAGTCTGGGGTGGCAAAGTTCTGGAATTCATCCACATAGAGGTTAAAGTCACGCCGCTCCGACTCGGGTATATCTTGACGAGACATCGCAGCCACGAGGATCTTGGGCACGAGGATCAGGCCAAGGAATGCCGAGTTCTCTTCCCCGATCCTCCCCTTGGCTAGGTTAATGAGGAGGATTTTACCCTCGTCCATCACTTTGCGGAAATCAAAGGCGCTGTAGGACTGTCCAATGATGTTGCGCATCATTTTGTCAGTGATAAATCTACCAAACTTGGAGACGATATAGTCTAGGACCTCTGACTTGTGGAAGTCTGAAGTTTGGGCTATCTGGTCAGTCCAATACCTCCTAACCATGGGGTCCTCTACCTTGGGCAAGAGCTCTTGTAAGAATTTTTGGTCAGTCATTACGCGGACAATTTCAATAAAGGTCGCACCAGGCTCTACCATGACGGTCATCATCGCATTGCGAATCGCATGTTCAAACCGGGGACCAATTATGCCTGTTTTATGGGGGTCGTACAGCTTGTACATGAGGTTAATAATCGAGCTGGCCACAAATTGTTTCTCCTCTTCTGTCCGCGCCTCAAGCATGTTGAGCCCCATTGGACGGTCGGTGTCAGCCGGGTTAAAGTAGATGACATCTTCTGCCCGCTCAGGAGGGATATATTCAAGTAGTTTCTCTACCGAATCGTGAGGGTCTATAAAACACACACCTTTTCCAGCACGAATGTCCTGCAGAATCATATCCATCATCAGCTCAGATTTGCCGGTACCGGTCTTACCAATTATGTACATGTGGCGAGCGCGGTCTTTTTCGGAGATATAGATCTTTCGTGAAAGACCTCGATAAACACTCTTGCCCAGGTAGAGTCCTGCGTTGGGGATCTGGGCAGGCGCTGGCGAACTCTTAGCAGTTAGCCAGTGGATGTGTGGGGTCTCCACTTGTTTATTGGGAAAGTGAAAGATGGTCGCAAGCTCTTCCGAGTTGAGTATCGATTTACCCCGAAACATTGCCTGGTAACGGTAGATAAAGTCGACCATAAACAGACGCTTAAGCCATACTCGCTGCTTGGTAAATTTGTTGTACGGTCCTGCAAATTGAGAAAACGTTCCCACAAATTGCTTAAGGAGCGTATGAGCCTCATGCTTAGTCGGTGCATTCACGACAAGCCGGATCGAAACTTCAAACCCTGGCTTGCCGGTCGAGCGCTCTATCGCCTCAAGTGATTTAGGGTCGACCCCGTAGCTTGCTTTTTCCGGATTTGATTCATCTTTTTTCGCTTTACTAATGTAGCCATGTCCCTTGCTAGACCATGAGTGAGAAGCTGGCGAGACAATCACTTGCAGCATCGCCCCCTCCCCGTCCCGCATCTTAGCGAGGAAGGAGGTAATCGAAGAGAGTGGGTCAGTGGGTAAATCGCGGAATGATTGGATCGGATAGAACCCTGCATTATTCTTGACGAGTGATTCAAAGGCTACCTTGCCTTTTTCGTCAAAGATACTCATCTCTTCAACCGTTTTAATCTCAGCGCCTGGGTAAGCACCGTGGATTTGTTTCTCCACGAGCTCCATCAGCTCATGTGGCACCGAGACGTAAAAGCGGATATCTTCTTTGCGCCCCACAATCTCAAAAGACACTGCGTGCTCGCTCTGCAAGAAGGAATACCATTCTTCATTTTTAACCGAGTAGAGCGAAGCAAAGAGTTGTTCGGCGGCATCAATCTTGATCTCGTTATCGCGGGGCAGCACAACCTCGAGTGTCACAAAGGAGAGGCTATATTCCTCCCTGTTGCGATTACGAAACCACAGCAGGAATGCATAGCCAAGTGCAAACAGTCCCGAAAGACCAAGCGTCAAAAAGACCAAGGCGTAAGCCAGGTTAGTCATGAAAACCGACAGTTGATCAAGTCCTTCCATCTCCCTCCTTTGTCTCTGGTAGGTCTTGGAACCGTACACCTCGCCCGAGTTTTGCCAAAATCTTGATTTGTCGCACAACCCACGTCACAAGCCAGGCAATACCCAAATCCGTCTTGGCTTTTTTACCTACCATCATTTGGTGTTGATTAACTGGGAGCGTCACAGGTGGCTGTTGTGCCTGAGGCTGTTGTACAACCACTGCATCATCTGTCACGTCGCTTGTATCATTTGGTACTCTGGCAAACTTTTTCTCGATTTTCTCAACCCAACTACTTACTTCCAAGTTATCTCGCTTGGCTTCTACGGTTGACATTTCTTCTGGTACACTCGTTCTCTCCGTACCAATTCTGGGCTCTTTTTCTTTTGATATATCCACCACGAGGACCTCCTAAATAAAAATGTTCCTAGTCCCTCCAAAGCTCTCAGGAGCGAAGGGGGTAAAATTCATTATACGGCAAAATCCAATCTAAAAATCGAGTCCTCGCACTGCCAGAGTTCCCTCGTCAAAGGGATGTTTGATTTTTTTGCATTCCGTCACCAAATCCGCCTCTTCTATTAGTTCTTTATTCACTCCCCTCCCGGTCAAAATCACATGCGTCTCTCCTCTAAGACTCAAAAGCTCTAACACTCTCTGGCTCTCTATCAGCCCGTCGCTGACTGCATTCAGTACTTCGTCCATCACCAGCAAAAAACAAGGTTCCGTACCTTGTAACTTTTCTCTCGCCAATTCGAGTCCGGTTTCTGCCGCTTGCCTATGCTCGTATTCGCTCGCCGTATCCACGACCACATGTCCCTTATTCCCTACCGGGGCTGTTTTCTTGCCGATTCTGAAGCCTTTTCCTGCAAAATGCATTTCTAAATTATCAAATTTGCTCTTTAGCTTGGCTTCCGCTAGCCCCCATGATGCTTGCTTGTAAAAAGCCAGCCATCCTACCCGCTCTCCCAAGAGTAGCGCTCTCGTCGCTACCCCCAGCGCCGCCGACGTCTTCCCCTTGCCCTCGCCTGTAAACACATACACCAATCCAGAGTTTGTCATTGTTCAATCCCCACTTTCATCCCTTGCAAAGACAGTTCGACTTCAATTGGATCCACTTCCACCACCACTCCCGCCTGTTCTAGTAGTGCACACGTTAACTCTACCGGCATCCCAATGATCGCCGACAACTTGCCACTCTGATTTAGGGCAAAAGGCGCCGCGCCACCTTGTAGGGCATATCCTCCGGCAAATCCCTGCCAGTTCTTTTCGTTAGCTACATATGCGTCCAGTTCACTCTCAGTTCCTTCTCGTAGGGTCACAGAGCCAGTCTCATGTCCCACAAATTGCTCACCGGTCAGCGAGTTTACTACCGCCACCCCCGTCACGACCTGGTGTGTTTTATCCAATAACCCCTTAAACATCTCCCTCGCTTCTTCTTTGGTGTTTGCCTTGGCTATCCAGCCTTCCCCAAACGTGACCGTGGTATCTCCTCCAATTACTATTGCATCGGGATAATGCTCCGCCACTTTCAGTGCCTTCTGCAGTGCTAGTTCTTCCACGAGTTCCACCGGGTCGCTCGTTTTGATCAAATCTTCATCATACCCAGAGTCCACCACCTCAAATTCCAATCCCAATAATTCGAGTATCTCTTTTCTCCTAGGGCTCCCGCTGGCCAAAATTATTTGTTGCATGTGTGTATTCTAACTCATGAATGGGGTTACTATATTGCGAGTTAGGGTTTAGACGTATCTCACAGCCGAAAAACATTACGCAGGCGGGTAGCCGAGTTAGAAGTGAATTTCGCACCAGCGAAATATCACTGTTTTTTCGCGTGATGGTACGTTAAACCTAAACGAGCAATTCTATAATTATCCCTGACACACGCTAAACCCGCACCCGTAGCATTTCGCACAGCCCTCTTCTATCGCCAACTTTGATCCACATTCCGGACAAACCGTCATGTGCTTAGCTAATTTAGTCGTTCGCTCTTTCAGTGTCTCTGTTT
This sequence comes from uncultured Pseudomonadales bacterium, assembly GCA_964527065.1. GTDB lineage: Bacteria > Patescibacteriota > Microgenomatia > UBA1400 > UBA12108 > CAJAUT01. The sequence continues at coordinate 91,710 of CAZGNX010000001.1, read as the reverse complement.
TGATCTTGCTTTGAATAATATGACTTCCCTGCGACTCACTTTTCTTCTCGCTCCCCACGGAGAGAATTTGGATATCTTTAGAGCCGTCGCGATAAATAGTAATGCCCTTACACCCAGACTTCCACGCCATCATATACGCCGATTCCACATCGTCTATGGTGGCCGTATGGGGGAAGTTAATTGTTTTAGATACTGCATTGTCTGTGTGTTTCTGCCAGGCCGCCTGCATTTTGACGTGCCACTCAGGAGCTATATCGTGGGCTGTACGATAAACAGTTTTAACCTCCACTGGCACTCCCGAGATATGCGCCACACTTCCCTGTTGTGCTACTTCCCGTACAATCCGATCCCGCACTTTGTGTTCGTTGTCTCCGTCTGCCCACAGCGACAGTGCGAGTTCTTGTTCAAAGTATTTATTGATGTAAGAGAGACCGCTGTCCTCGATCACATTCTTGGTGTAGGCCAAAGCGAACACCGGTTCAATCCCCGACGACGCATCAGCCAGCATGGAAATGCTACCCGTGGGCGCAATCGTGGTAATGGCTACATTCCTCACCTTACGTCCAGCTTTGACAAAGCTACTTTCTTTCCATCTCGGAAACACTCCTTTTTCTTTTGCCAAGTTCTCGCTCATCTTCCAAGATTCGTCCTGGATAAACTTGGCGATTTTCTTGGCCAATTTAATACCCTCTTCACTGTCGTAGGGCACGCGAAGCTGGTACAACATGTCTGCCCATCCCATTACACCCAAGCCGATGCGGCGATTAGCTTGCACTGTCTCAGTAATTTGCGGCAAGGGATACTTGCAGGCATCAATCACATTGTCTAGCATCCGCACTCCTGTCCTCACGACAAATCGCAAACGATCCCAATTAATTTCCTTTTTGTTTGTAAATTGTAAATTGGAATTTGGAGCTTTCTTGGAGTCAATAAATCGCGAAAGATTTATTGACCCAAGGTTACATGCATCAAAAGGATGGAGTGGTTGTTCACCACACGGGTTGGTCGCGTCAATCCTCCCGTACTTTTCGAGTAAGGGATTATTCCGGTTAATCGGGTCAAGGAAAATGAGTCCGGGGTCGCCCGTTCTCCACGCCATCGAAACGAGCTGTCCCATCAGAGTCTTGGCTCTCAAGGTTTGCACTATCTCTCCTGTCCGCTGGTTGCGCAGGTGCCACTCTTTGTCTTGGTCCACCGCTTTCATAAAATCGTCGGTCACACCCACCGAAATATTAAAGTTCTCGATCGTGCCTCGCTCCGATTTGGCCGAAATAAAGTCCAGGATATCCGGGTGGTCGACGTTCAGAATTCCCATGTTAGCTCCTCGCTTCTTCCCCCCCTGCATCACTTGGCGGGTGGCTATATCAAAGACTTTCATAAACGAGACTGGGCCTGTGGCAAACCCACCAGTCGACTTGGTGACCACGTCGCCCTTGGGTCGCAGTTTCGAAAAGTTAAAGCCGGTTCCGCCCCCTCTCTGGTGCACCATTGCCATCCATTTAACCGCGTCAAAAATCCCCTCCATCGAGTCCTCTACCGGCAGCACAAAACAATTGGCTAGCTGTGATTGGGGCGTACCCGCATTGTTCAAGGTTCTCCCGGCCGGGAGGAATTCGAGCCGTGCCATCACCTGATAAAAATCCTCCTCCACCTGTTTCCGCTTATCACTCTTCTCTACTACCGCCAAGTTTTTCGCAACCCTCTTAAACAGTTCGCTCGGAGTTTCGATCACCTTGCCATCTTCATCTTTCAGGAGATAACGGTTCCGCAACACTTTAAGTTGATTGGGGGATAAATCAAGATCATCTTTCACCCCGATAATCCGCTCAACTCTGCGCTCGTCACTCCGAGCCGCCCGGTATAAAATATACGCCTTCGCTGTCTGGTAATGCCCCGCCGCCATCAGCACCTGCTCCACCACATCCTGGATTTTTTCAACCTGAGCGATTTCTTTGTCTTTCAAAGTCTTTTCAACCAGGGCGACCGTAATTTCCGCCAATCGAAGGGATTCTTTGTCAGGAGCCTGTGGTGAGCCTGTCGAACCATACTCCCCCGTTTCCTTCCCAGCCTTCCATATCGCCCCCGCCAGTTTAGGGAGCGAAAAATCCACCTCTCTCCCATCTCGTTTAGTAATTTTTATTATTTTTGTCATAGTTATTTATCCACAGACAGAATATCCGCAATCAATACACTTAGAACACCCATCTTGTTTGTGGAGCTTGCCCCCACACTCTGGACATGAATTGCTCACTGCATTGAGCAATTCATCCTTCGCGTTCCGAGCAAGCGTTTGCCCGGAAGCCGAAGGAAGCTCGTATTTGCTTGTCGAAAGAACTTGGTCACCTTTCGATCCATCCCGGTAAATCGTCACTCCCTTGCACCTCAGCTTCCACGCCTGCATATACACCGTTTTAACGTCATCTACCGTCGCCTCATGTCCAAAGTTGACCGTTTTACTAATTGAGTTATCAAAGTATTTCTGCCAGGCAGCTTGGATTCTGACATGCCACTGTGGCTCAATTTGGTGAGTAGTCACAAACAATTTCTTCTCTTCACTCGTCAAATCACTCAAATCCCCCTTGGCTACGTGCGACAATACTGCTTCATTTGTGCATTTGTTCATTCGTGCATTAACTTTTAAGTACTCTTCAAACACCGGATCTACCATGAGTAGTTCTTTAGTTGAGTGATTGGATTTATCGTCTTCATAAAAAGTCCGCCGCTTGGTCACCAAGCTAAATACCGGCTCTATTCCACTACTGGTATCCGCCAGGATCGAGATCGTCCCTGTGGGCGCGATCATGGTTACCGCGCAGTTGCGCATAGGCTGACCCTTGGCCGGATAAATCGACAAGTCCCAATTGTTAAAGTTGCCCCGCACCTCAGCCAGCTCTGCCGACATCTCAGCCGCTGTCTCATAGATAAACTTCGACAATTCCTTGGCTAGCTTGACTGCTTCGTTTGAATTATATGGAATGCCCATGCGGTACAGCACGTGGGCAAATCCCATCACTCCCAAGCCAATGCGCCTGTTTCCGTTCTTAACGGTCGCCTCAATCTCAGAGACCGGATAGGTGTTCACCTCGATCATGTTATCCAAGAATCGTACCCCAAGTCGCACCGTTTCTTTTAGATCATCGTAGTCGATCTTGTTTTTCTTGAGATGACGAGCTAAATCGATAGAAGTTAGGTTACACGACTCATAGGGAAACAGGGCTATCTCCCCGCACGGATTAGTGGCGTCCAGCCTGCCAAAATTGGGGACTGTATTGCCCCGCTCGGTATTGTCCAGGAACATCAGTCCCGGGTCACCCGATTTCCAGGCACTCTCCGCAATTTTGTTAAACAATGCTTTAGCCTTCACTCGTTTAACCACTTCTCCGTTGCGCGGGTTCACCAAACTCCAGGTGCCGTTCTTTTCGACCGCTTCCATAAATGCGTCTGTCACGCCCACCGAGACGTTAAAGTTTTTAATTGTTCCGTCGGTGTCTTTGAGCTCAATAAAGGCCTCGATATCCGGGTGATCCACGTTCAAAATCCCGATGTTCGCCCCCTGCCGCTTGGCGCCCTGCAAAATCTGAGCAAGTGCCGCCGAGTAAGCCTTGAGGAAATCGACAGGACCACTGGCCGCCCCCGGTACATTTTTTACTTTATCTCCGTGGGGGCGGATTTGGCTAAAGTTAAAACCCGTTCCACCATTATTTTTATGCACCACTGCGGCATCCCCCAGGGTCTTAAAAATTTTGCCAATCGAATCTTCAATTGGCAGGACAAAACACGAGGAGAGTTGTCCGGTTCCTCCGGGGTTGCCCGCTTCAAACATCGCCTTACCCGCACACACAAGTTTTAGAGACGCCATTCGCTCATAAAACTTGGTCGCGGTCTCCATCACCACTCCGTTACTTCCCCATATCACTTCCGGTTTAGCCATATGGTAGGCCACTCTCCATAGCATCTCGCCTGGGGTCTCTACGACGTTACCATCCATATCGGTCCGCAAATATCTCTTCTTGGCTACCTCTAGTGCGTTCTTTGTCAGCTTTGGTTCAATTATTTTTGGTTTACTCATAATGCGCTTTTCTATTACTTAGTTACCTTATTACTTAATTACTTTGTTCCTCTCAAGTATCACACCTGCTATACGCACATGATGGACATGTGTAGCACCCCTCAGCGACTCTTAGTGGTGTACCACATTCAGGACACAGTTCCTCAGACGTCACCTGGGCATCTAACTTTGTCTCATACGGCCCACTCTTTTTCTCGAGTATTACTTGGTCGCGCGACCCCTCCACATATACTGTCATGCCTTTGAGTCCCAGCTCCCACCCTAGCTGATATGCCGCTGCTACCTCAGCGGTCGTGGCTGTTGAAGGAAAATTGATCGTCTTGCTTATTGAGTTGTCTATCCACCTCTGCATCACCGCTTGCATTCGTACATGCTCTTCGACCGAAAGGTCTGCAGAAACTACATAAATATCTCTAATTTCTTTTGGGACTTCGCTAATATTCTGACAACTCCCCCCATTTTCTCTCACTAGATCAAATATTTTATTTCTATGTGCTTTTTGTATGCCGTAAGACGTAAGCTGTTTGCTAAACAAATCACTTGTGTAGTACATCTCTCGCCATTCTTTGCCTTCTTTCTCAGCCCCCTCGCGTGTGTGACGGGTGTAGGACAGCGCAAATACGGGCTCACAGCCATACCCTTCCAGTCCCGATATAGTCGCAATCGAGCCGGTAGGAGCCACGGTAGTCTGAGCCCCGTTACGAATCCCGTGTTTCTTGAGCTCGTTCATTAGTTTTTTCCACTCTAAGCTCGGACGTCCAAAGTTGGTTTTATGTGCAACGAGTGGTTTGGGCACACTCCAGGTCACGTTTTGCGGATCATAAATACTTCCGTTAATCCCGGGGAATGGTCCCCGGACGCTCGCCAGTTCAATCGAAGCGGACATGCTGTGGTATCGGATAAACTCCATGAGTTGAGAGGCAAGTTCCTGTCCCTTGGATGACCCGTAACGCACACCCACCAAGTACATCAGATCAGACATTCCCATCACCGAAAGCCCGATGCGTCGCACACGATGCGCCGCCTCCTCAATCTCAGGGACTGCCGAGACGTACTTGTTGGCATCCACTACATTATCGAGGAATCTGGTCGACAGCCGCACCGTCTCCGCCAACTTATCCCAGTCGACTACGTAGCCATCCCTCTGCCTGCCGGCAGACATGGTTTTAATTTTCTTGACGTGTTCACGTAGGTTGAGTGATCCCAAGCAACAGTTCTCATAGGGTCCAAGAAATTGTTCGCCACAAGGATTAGTTGCTTCTAGTTTATAGAGGTGTGGGACTGGATTACTCCGATTTGCTTCGTCCAAGAACAGTACTCCCGGCTCACCATTCTTATGCGCATACTTTACGATCTCGTCAAATAGTTCACGGGCGCCTATCATTTTGTACATCTCCCCGTTTTCTGGGTGTCGCAGTGTAAAGTCATCGTTATTTTTGACCGCCTGCATAAACTCGTCCGTTATCCCCACCGAGATATTAAAGTTAGTAATCTGACCCTCAGTTGCTTTACAGCGGATAAACTCGAGAATATCCGGGTGCCACACTGGGAGCACTGCCATCGCGGCCGACCTTCTCCCTCCGCCCTGCCCAATTACCCAAAAGGCCGTATCATACACCTTGATAAACGAGACCGCTCCTGTCGCCTTGCCTTTTGTCGTCGAGATTGCAGCATCCTTAGGGCGGATGCGGCCAAACGAGAATCCTACCCCTCCTCCAGTCTGCAGAGTCAAGATCGCCTTGCGCAGTACCGAGAAAATCGAGTCCGTGCCTTTGCCCAGGTCGTCTTCCACGGGGAGTACAAAACAGTTGGCGAGCTGTCCATATTTAGTTCCAGCATTAGCCATCGTTCGCCCGTTAGGAACAAACCTCAATTCATACAGCATCTCAAAGAATTTTTCCCTGATCTCCATAGAGGTGTTATCGCTGCTACGGTAGTTGTTCTCAGCCTCAGCCACGACCCTAGCAGTACGCATCAAAATCTCGGCAGGAGACTCGACAGGACGGCCTTCGTCGTCCCTCAGGCTATAGCGATTTACCATGATCGCCGCCGCATTCTTGTTGAGCTTGGTAATTTTCATGACTCTGATTCCTGTAATTTCTTTATTTCTTCCTCAAAATCACTAAGTGACTCAAACTCTCGGTATACAGAAGCAAACAGGAGATATGCGAGTGGATCAATCTTTTTGAGCCGATTGATCACAAGATTGCCTACTTCCCAAGACCGCACTTCTGTCGTTGTTTTGCGTCGCAAGATCCGCTCTACTTCATCCACCATCTCCTCAATCTGCTCCATTGAGACCGGGCGCTTCCAGGTAGCCTTCATAATGCCTCTCTTGAGCTTCTCCCGGTCAAAGTCCTCGATCTTGCCCGACTTCTTGACCACCTTGATATCGACCCCCTCTGCCCGCTCATAGGTAGTAAAGCGCTTAGAGCACTTGACACACTCTCTCCTCCTCCTCATAGCCCCACCCTCTGCCGTAATCCGCGACTCAAGTACTGAGGTATCTTCGTGATGACAATATGGGCACTGCATATCTGGACTCTCCCAAGAAACTAAAACCCTACATATAGTAGGGCCTATTCACCGTAACCCCTAGGGGCAGTGCTCGTCAACTAGCAACGAATATATCAAAGAGGGGCAAAAATATTTTCCTGCCTAGGAGCGAGAAACTTCTGCTTTACACTCTGGACATTTAATTTTCGAACTGGTCAAAATTGCATCTACTGTTTTATGACAAAACGGGCATTTCACGCACTCCATCTTAGTAGACGATTCACTAGTCGATTCCTCTTTTTGTAAACCAGGTGCTCTATTGGCAAGTAAGTCTAAATAGTTACCTCGTCCCTCTAGTCTACCCGACATAAAGTCGTCAATGCCACCACCACCACAACTACTCCCCATTAACATTTCTCTTACATCAGCCTCCTCCGATAGTTGTCGCTGAAGCCTATCCAAAATCTTATAGGCAACAACTGCCTCAGGACTTTTGTAGGTGTACTCCGCCACCGCTGGGGCGAGCCTTCGCCTGTTTAGTTGGGCGCGATACCATTGAGCAGATTCAATTTTGTCAAATTCTTCGACAATGTAATCTGTTGTCTTATTGAGATACTTGCTTGCCGCCTCGCGAGCCATTACAATTCGCGCGACGAGCCCAATGTTGTTTAATCGAGGCGCATTTCTCTCATCTATATACTTCCTTACTTGCCAGGCAATCGTATCAATTAAAGATCGCCGCCTCTGTATCGCATTCTCGTCTTCTTGTAGTGCCAGACCATTTTGAAGCTCTTGTTCAACTTGTTGCCACCCGTCTTTACCCTGGAGTCGAACATATTGATCTATTCCATTACCTACATCACCTTGTTTAATAAAAAGCGGAGTAGAGACTAATCCTCTATCATCTCTCTCCACCTTTCTTCTCCAAACAAAACTTGGCTCCCCCCAAATTTGCTCAATCCGGCCAATATGTTGCTCTATAGAGACTTCTTTCTCAGGAATTGAGATCATTCTTACACGACGATCTGTCCCGTGAATACGCGCAAGACCAAATTGGGTAAAACTGAGTCGTCTTTGTCCATGTGCTCCAAAACCCTCCTCCTCCGTACCTGGAGGGCTTAGGAGAATAATCAAATCACCATCCTGAGCTTCATCCCTTAACCAGGTATGGATTCTCTCTATCCCAATTAAGTCTGCGTCTGCTCTCTCATATCCAACTTGACCAATTCGCTCAGTTTTGCCGTGCTTTGCCATCTCCACCATGTCTTGACCAAATGACTTAAACTTACCATCCTCAATCACTCCTTCATAAGAAAAAGGTACAATAATCGCCTCACGCAACCACGACTCAATTCCCGCTCGGATCTCAGCAAAGCTCCCAGGGTATCTTAAATAGTCAGAAAATTCAATGTCGGTGTGAGTACGCTCACGTTCTTGTAAAACCACTCTCAACTCCTTTACTCCCTCGCTCGGGGAGCAGTAAAAAGGCAATTTGAGAGGAAGTTCCGGGCTTTAACCGTTGCGGCACAGCGCTGGATTTACACCAACTTCCTTACACTCTCAAACTCTTCAATTATTAACTACTCCTATCCTATGATTTCTCTCCCCACTTAGCAATATGTCCTACAACTTGTCTCTAGATCAATTGATGCACAACTCCTCTACCCGCCCCCGAGCCTCCTCAACCTGCTTATACACTTCATACACTACGTCATGGATCCTACCGCTGGTAGCAGAGAGATAGCCCTCAACCCACAACTCTACTTGACGAGAATCAAGCATTTCACACTTCGCTAGGTCAATCTGGACTAAACTCCGCAGTTCGCTATAGTGATTCTTGAGATAGTACAACCCTTTGACTATTGTATAAACCCCTCTCTCCACACTCGCGCCTTGCACTTGCCGCACCCCGCAAATAATTCGTGCCTCTCCCAACTCTCTTGCAATCACAACCCGCTCCTGCCCGTGGGATAGTAAGTATCGCGGCACGAGAGTAGCCGCTACAAAGATCCCACAATCCTGCTCCATACTTTGCTCTCGCAGTCTCCTGGCCAATTCGTTCTGATCAATTTCCTGATGAAAGTCTCCTCCCACAAGCCCCATCTTGCTCATCACTCCCGAGAGCGAAGCTAAGTAGATCGACATCACCCCCACCCCCACGCCGGCAACAACAAGCAATAGCGCTAACAATTTTTTCATGGACTAACCTAAATAATCGACAATAAACCGCGCATATACCTCTGTGATTTTTTGTAGTGACTCAAGATCCACCCATTCACCTTTCCCGTGCTCCCCCCCGCCATCTGGTCCAAAACCCATGATCGTGGGGATATCGCGCTTAACCATCATCCACCCATCAGTCGCAGGACCAGACACTTTTGGTTCAGGAATGTAGCCCATCACAGCTTTTACCGATTTCTGTAGTGATGTCACGAGCGGATCGTGGGGATCAATCTCCACCGCTGGCACATAAATGAGATCTTGTATTTCGTAAGGTATACCAAGTTTTTGTAGACGCTCAACCATGAGTATCTTAACCTGTGCATCCGAGTTACCCGGTAGTAATCGTACATCCCCGTAAGCCTCACAACTCGCGGGCACGCTATTCATTGCCACACCTCCTAATATCTTGGTGGGAAAGGTAAAAACAGGTTTGCGTCCCACAAACATTCGAGACTGCTTATACGGGATTTCTAGCCCCTGGAGCGCTTCAATGATCTTAGCCATATCCACAACTGCATTATGTCCAATCTCCCCTCTCTCCCAGGCTGATACACCAGTATGCACTGCCTCTCCTTTTGTGGAGAGTTTAAAGCGATAACTCCCCCGCTGGGCGGTGCGTACAAATTGACTGCCATGCTCTCCAATAAGGCAAGCTTTGGGCACACAGCCTTGATCTAGAAGATATTGTGTGCCGTAAGGACTACAGGCTCCGGTTTCTTCGTCCACTACAAAAGCGAGTGTGAGTTTGCCTTTTAGCTTGACCTTGGCAACTATCAGTGCTTTGACTGCATAGACATAAGCCGCCAAACTTGCCTTCATGTCGAGCGATCCTAAGCCATACAACTTGCCGTTCCTCACGGCTCCTGAGTAAGGCGAGATCATGTCGCGCCCCTCTGGTGGTATAGTGTCCATGTGCCCATTTAACATAAGGCCCATGCGCCCCCGTTTCTCTCCCCATTCAACAACGACATTAGGCCGCTCTTTACTAGCACCCAAGTATCTTGGAGAGAGCCCGATACTTTTGAGCTTTTCAAAGAGCAATGTGGGCACTTCCCCTTCTACGCTTTCGTGTAGTGGCGAATCTTGTGGAGTATGTAGGTTGGAACTTTTGGACTTGACTAAGGCAGAGAGGAATGCCACTTCTTCATCAAAAGATGTTTTGACTGCGCGGGCAATGGTAGAGGACAAAGTAGTCGCTGGCACGTTGCCTGGAATTGTATCACTTAGCTCTCGTATCGGCAATCACTTGTATGGCTTGTTCCAGCGTCTCCTCTTTGCCTAGTCGGTATGTGTCTATCGCCAAATCATATAATTCACTCCGCCAAAAATAAACCGGCTCCTTGGCCGGCAATGTTTTTGGCTCTACCACCCACTCTTTCCATTCAGGTGTATACATCTTGATCCATTTGTCCAAGTTTTTCTGTTCACGGTCAAAAATATGCGCTTTTGCCTCCGCAATCGAGATATTGTCTCGATTGGCAATACGGTCCACCCGCACCCCATCATCTGAGCAATAAACCAATATTTTGAGTACATTCGGCACTCCTTGAGCCAAGAATCCTGATAACCACGATTCATACAAAAATCCCTCTTTGTGAAACAGATTATCCCGCATCTCATTATCCACTTGCCTATCAAAGTCATCTGGGTAGGCCGTAGCCAGATGGTGTACCGACTGTTGAGGGTCAAAATAACCTTCGCGGATGGCGTATTGCCGCATGAAATCTCCACCAGAGTGAAAATGAAAACCTAAATGATGGGCTAAATGTTTGCCTAGGGTTGTCGATCCAGCCCCAGGTAGACCAGAAACCGTAATATTCTTGTACCTTGTCTTCACAATTACAAAATCATCAGACATAGATACGTGCGAGTATATCACGCACAATGCAAAGGGTATAATACTCACATGCCCAAAGTCTCCAAACAACCAAATTCTTTTTTTGTTACTTTCAAAAAGCGCTTCCAAAAACAGCGCGCGACACTCAACTATGCTCCAAAGACCAAATTAGTCATTATTGTGGGATTAATCCTCATACTCTCTGGTCTATTTTTCTTCCTCAAAGACCTCCCTTCTCCTGCCAACTTAGGCAAACCTAACAACTACCCCATCTCCACCAAAATTCTAGATAGGAAAGGTGTGCTCTTATACGAAATATATGCCGACCAAAACCGCACACCTATCAAACTGGAAGATCTCCCTCCACACATCGCCCAAGCTACCATCTCCATAGAAGACCAAAACTTCTATACCCATCATGGTTTTGATACGGGTGGCCTACTTCGAGCCGCCTGGAAAACAGTGACAGGACAGAGATTAGAGGGGGGGTCTACAATTACGCAACAACTTGTCAAAGTGGCGCTCCTCACTCCAGAGCGAACTTTGAGCCGCAAAATCAAAGAGGCTATCTTAACTGTCGCCACAGAGATCTTATACAGCAAAAACCAAATCCTTGAGATGTACTTGAACCATATCCCCTATGGGGGCACGGCTTACGGTATCGAAGCTGCCTCCTCAAAATTCTTTGATAAACCAGCGAGAGATTTGACGCTCGCGCAAGCGAGTCTACTTGCGGGGCTCCCCCAAGCTCCCACCAAATACTCTCCCTTTGCCAACCCGGAGGCGGCTGGGGAGCGTCAAAGCCAGGTGCTCGCTCGCATGGTCGAAGAAGGATATATTTCACAGGAACTAGCCACCACAACCAAAAATGAAGAACTCCACTTTGCCGACTCATCAACAAACATTCGCGCTCCCCATTTTGTCATGTACGTCCGCCAAATGCTTGAGGAAAAGTACGGCATCCTCGCGACCGAACAAGGGGGTTTACGGGTTACCACGACCCTTGATCTCGACTTGCAAGACGTCGCTCAAGCCAGTCTCTCGGCCGAATTAGCTAACCTCAAACGACTCAAAATTAGCAACGGTGCCGCCTTGGTAACCAACCCCTCAACCGGCGAAATCTTGGCTATGATTGGCTCCAAAGATTACTTTAGTCAGGATATCGATGGCAAGGTCAACGTAACAACCAGTCTGCGTCAACCAGGCTCTTCGATCAAACCACTCAACTACGCTCTCGGCATAGAAACACGAACCATTACTCCCTCTACCATGTTGTTGGACACTCCAATCTGTTTTTCTGTAGCTGGACAAACAGATTACTGCCCCAAAAACTACGACAATTCCTTCCACGGCCTCACTCAAATCCGCTTTGCCCTAGGTAACTCCTACAATATTCCAGCGGTCAAAGTCTTGGCACTCAATAGTGTTGGCAATTTCCTTAGCTTTGCCCAAAAAATGGGGATCACTACCTGGGGTGATTCCAAAAATTATGGCCTCTCCCTCACCCTGGGAGGAGGCGAAGTGATGATGACTGACATGGCTACTGCCTTTGGGGTTTTTGCCAACGGTGGTGTCAAAGTCCCCCTGCGCCCCATTCTCAAAATTGAGAACTCTGCTGGCATGATCCTCGAAGAGTATCTCCCCCAGGATGGTATCAGGAGCGGCGACAAAGTGTTGTCAGAACAAACCTCTTTCCTTATCTCACACATCCTTTCCGACAACAATGCAAGAGCCAGTTCATTTGGTACCGGCTCCGTGCTGAACGTCCCTGGTAAAACAGTCTCAGTCAAAACTGGCACCACCAACAATCTGCGCGACAACTGGACAATTGGCTATACCCCCACTCGCCTAGTTGCAACCTGGGTTGGTAACAATGACAACTCTCCGATGAGCTATGTAGCCTCTGGCGTCACCGGCGCCTCCCCCATTTGGCAAAAAATCATGCGCTACGCTCTGCGCGACATCAAAACCGAAGGGTTAACTATTCCAGAGGGTATCGAAGGCGCAAGTGTGTGTACCAACTCTGGCACACTCCCAGTTCCTGAACAGCCCTGTGATACCCGCTACGAGTATTTTATTGAGGGGACGGTGCCCACAGTTAGCACTCTTGCCAAGCGAGAACTCTTTGTCAACCGCACCACCCATCATCCCCCCAACAACGAAGGAGAGTTTGGGGATGTGGAACCACGTGAGCAAACCGTCGCGGCCGACCCCTTTGTCAAAGATTACTGCATTGATTGTGCGCCTTACCCTGAGGGATATTCGGAACCCGCTATCACCCTCCCCTACAATGAAAACTAAGCTCATACTACTCGGGGTGGGCTTGTTATCTCTAACCCTCTATATCTTTTTCTCTCCTTCTACCCTGCCTGTCTCTCCACTTGGGTCTCCCTCTACGCCTCATTCCTCTGCACTAGTTCCTAATTCCTTTATCATCATGGGCTTCGCTCCTTACTGGAACCTCAAAAAGCTTACCCCCGAATCGGGTGAAGGCATCACCCACTTTGCCTATTTTACCCTGCATCTCAACGCAAGTGGAGGGATTTACACACACGTAAATGCTCGGGAACAGGACCCAGGTTACACCAACTTTCTTCGCTTACTCGCAAAAACGATAGAGGTTCCACGCAAACCTCTCATTCTCACGTTTATGCCGAGTGATCAAGATGCCTTGATCGCCATCATCTCCTCTACAGGTACCCGCACACAAGCAGTTACCTCAATCACTTCAGCTCTTAGAGAAAGTGGGGCATCTGGGGTCAATATAGATTTTGAACCAATTGGCGACATCGCTCCCTCCACCCGCGACAACTTTACACTTTTCATCAAACAATTAAGATCGTCTCTTTGTCCCTCATCCACTAATCAATGTCCATTGATCTCAATCTCCATCTACGCTTCTGCTGGCACAAAACCTAGAATATGGGATCTGTCGGAGCTAACCTCCTTGTCTGATTACTTTGTGGTCATGGCTTACGACTACACTATGCCTAGTACACACAAAGCAGGTCCAAACTCCCCCCTGCGCGACGCTGGTGACAATTTTGAACACAACATCATCAAGAATATCGCCGAAATTACAAATCTGGTTCCGTCACGCCAAATCCTGCTAGGGATTCCTCTTTACGGATACGAGTGGGATACGGTCGACGAATCCAAATATGCCCCCACAGAGAGTCGGGGTGTCACAGCTAGTCTCGAGCGCATCGAGCAAATGCTGAGAGAACGCACTCTTTCACTCTTGTGGGATCGCAATTCTCTCACTGCCTACGGGGTAGCCAGCAAAAGCGGTCAGATCTCACAAATTTACTTTGAAAATGAAACGTCTCTCCGCCTCAAGCTAGAGTTTGTCAAATCTACGAACCTCGGAGGCATTGCTCTTTGGGCACTAGGTTATGATCGGGGAGTCCCGTGGCTCTGGTCCACCATTAGCACGCTAAATAAGTAGTTCATCAACTTGTCTTGTCGGCGCTCGTACTCTGATTTACAATACCTATAATGCGCAAATATGCAAAAAAATCTCCGCTTTCTTTGAATAAAGTACTAGAATTAATCGGTAAACCCGCCTATTTATTGTTCACAATTTTCATCATTACTTTCGCCGCAATCCTGCGTTTGTGTACATTATTTGTGCATAGACACTTTGACAAACTGCGGACGCTTCGCCTACCCTCTCTATCTCGCCCAACACCACTAAAGCTTAGTCTCTCACGTTCTACCCTGCCCAAACTCCATCTGCCACGCCACAACTGGAAATACGCCTACACCCTCCTATTCTTTTTCAGCATTGGCATATTGGTATATTGGTATATTCTTCGCGAGCTTCCCTCTGTTGAATTATTGACCAATAACCCTCCTTCTCTCACAACCAAAATATATGACCGCGAAGGAACACTTCTCTATCAAATCTACAAAGATGAAAATCGCACCTTGATCAATCTCTCAGATCTGCCTCGTCATGTAATCGATGCGACTCTGGCCGCCGAAGACAAGAGCTTTTACCATCACTTTGGGGTAGACCCTCAAGGGATTCTCCGTGCTATGTATAACAATTTTGCCAACTGCAAATTAGGACTAGCCATTTGTTCTCCCCAAGGGGGTAGTACTATAACCCAGCAACTTGCCAAAAATGCCCTACTCTCTCCCGAAAAGTCCTGGACGCGCAAACTTAAAGAGTTTGTGCTCGCCCTCTCGATTGAACGTCGCTACACCAAAGACCAAATCCTCGAAATGTATCTCAATCAAGTGGGATACGGAGGGACAGCCTATGGCATAGAACAAGCAAGTCGGCAGTATTTTGGTAAATCAGCAATCGACCTATCTTTGGCCGAAGCTAGTTTGCTCGCTGGTCTCCCCGTCTCACCTACAACCCTTTCTCCGTTTGGTACCAATCCATATCTAGGCAAGATCCGTCAACAGCAAGTTTTAGCCAGCATGGTACAAACCGGTACTATTTCGGAGGATGAAAAAATTGGTGTTTTAGCTACTCCGCTTGTATTCAACCCTCAAGGGATTACTATCCGTGCACCACATTTTGTTATGTATATCAAGGACTTGCTCGTCAAAAACTTTGGTGAAGATGTAGTAGCTCGAGGAGGTCTTGAGGTTGTCACAACGCTTAACCTTAATTACCAAGAGATCCTCCAACAAGAGATTATAAGTGAGCTCCGCCGTCTCGAAAAATTACACGTCCAGAATGCCGCTGGTCTCGTCATCGATCCTCTGTCGGGCGAAATCCTTGCAATGGTAGGATCCCACGATTTCTTTGATTCTCAACACGACGGACAAGTCAATGTTACGTTGCAAGAGAGACAACCGGGTAGTACTATCAAACCCATTACCTACGCACTCGCCTTCTCAAGAGGTATGACTCCAAACACCACCATTGACGACTCGCCCGTTTGTTTTGTGCTCAAAGGACAACCCGACTACTGTCCCAAAAATTACGACGGACGCTTTCATGGCACAGTCACCCTCCGAACTGCCCTGGCCAGCTCTTATAACATTCCGGCCATCAAGCTACTTAATTCCTTTGGTGTCACAAGTCTCGTCAACTTGGGCAAATCCCTAGGAATTACCACTTGGAACGATCCTTCTCGCTTTGGACTTTCCCTCACATTAGGTGGAGGTGAGGTTACTATGCTCGATATGGTACAAGTCTACTCTGTCTTTGCCACAGGTGGCAGGAAAGTGCCGCTCAACCCCATAATCTCCGTCAAAGATGCCACTGGCCGCTCCTTGTCTATTGGCACCCCCGCTACTAGCACAGAAGTTATCTCGCCCGCTATAGCCTACCAAATCAATTCCATCCTCTCAGATCCTTCCGCCCGAGCCCCTGCATTTGGCTATAACTCAATCCTTAACCTACCCGGGAAAAACGTCGCGGTCAAAACCGGCACAACTAACGCCCTACGCGACAACTGGACTTTTGGCTATACACAAGATGTACTCGTTGCAGCCTGGGTCGGCAACAACGACAACTCTCCCATGTCGAGTGTTGCCTCGGGTATTACCGGTGCCTCGCCAATCTGGGCGAGGACTATGCAAAAAATTCTTGCAGGACGAATTCCACCCCCTTTTACTCCTCCATCAAACATGGTTCGTGTCAATATATCTTGTTCAGATAAGCCCCGTTATGAATATTTTGTGCCAGGCACTGCCCCACGCATCGACTGTGCATCCCCTCCCCCCGGCACTCTCCTAGACTCATCCGCTACTACTTCACAATAACAGAATTTTCTTTTGTCCCCTTTTGTGCATTCGTGTATTCTTCCACCCTTTTGCTCTCCACCCTCATCTCACCTGCCACCCAAAGCAAAAAACCAATAAACATCATTAGACCTAAGAGTATGAGACCTCCCCACCTTGCTACCTTGTCGCGCTTTCGCGCATTCTTTCGTTTTTGAACGCCTTCTTTTTGTTTGAGTTTTTTCTGTTCTTTTGGAGACAATTCCACCTCTTCGACGTCCTCGACTTCTTTATCCTGAGCTTGCCGAAGGGTTTTTCTCATCGCATCTCCTCCACTTTCGCAACTATGAGTTCGGCAACTTGGTCAATCGACTTGCCCGTTGTATCGAGTATCCACGCATTCTTTGCTTTTGTCAGCGGGGCAATCGCACGCTCGCTATCCCGCCTATCACGCTCAACCAGTTGATTAAATACCTCTTCGTAACTAATATCTTCTCCGCGTGTCATCAGCTCTCGGTGCCGACGTGCCGCCCGCTCACGGGGATCTGCATCCATGTAAATCTTGAGATCTGCGCTGGGGAGCACTACCGTGGTGATGTCTCTACCTTCCATTACCACATTTTGTGTCTTGGCAATCTCTCTGGCCATCGGTGTAATATAGTCCCGCACACTCGCGTACTGGGTAATGACTGATACTCCATGGGATATCTCTTCTCTCCGGATACTCCACGACACGTCTTCACCATTTAGCTTGACAGTACAAAGCCGCCCGTCTTTTTCAGATTCACTGGGAATTAAAAGTTCGACTCTTGGGGCTTTTTCCTTTATTAGCTGGGCGATCTTGGCTTCATCGCTCCAATCTACCTCGTTACGTTTTGCAAGTAGTGTCAAACACCGATACATCGCACCGGTATCCACGTAGAGGAATCCGAGTCGCTGTGCCACCATTTTGGCCGTTGTCCCCTTCCCCGCCGCCACAGGCCCGTCTATAGCAATCTGAAATGTTTTCATGGTCATACAAACTACTATGCTACCACATAATCTGGTTAGATTAGGAAGATTGCCACTCGTTCCAAAAGAAAACATTACGAGATCATGGCGAGCTGGTCCCTGTTTTGGCGGGGTCGCCAAATCGAGTACGAGAAAAGTTTTGCGCTGGCAAAACTAATTCGATTTTTTGACTTGGAATGGAGGCAAACTTTCAAAAAACTGATATAGTAACTCCAATGCTCAAACGTGAATCATTTAAAGTCGCCATTTTTGGTCTTGGTCGGGTCGGCGTTACCACCGCCTATGCTCTACTACTGAAAGGCCTTACCACCGAGCTAGTGCTCTTTAGTAGAGACATCAACAAAGCCGAGGGGGAGAAAGCTGATTTAGAACACGGCCTCCCCTTCTATCCAAAGACATCCATTACTGCCACCAATAACTACGAAGACTTGGTGGGTACCGATCTTGTCATCTTTACTGCCGGAGCTAGTCAAAAACCTGGACAAACTCGCCTCGACCTGACTCGAGATAATTGTAGTATTCTCAAGGCAACTATTCCTCAGATTGTCAAACACACTCCACAAACCCTCATCCTCATGGTTGCCAATCCCTTAGACATTATGACCCTCCATGCCACAACCCTAGCCAAATTTCCTGCTGGCCGAGTTTTCGGCTCTGGCACGCTACTGGACACCGCACGATTCCGTCTACATTTATCCAAAACAGTCAAGGTCAACCCCACAAGCATCCACGCCTATATCTTGGGTGAGCACGGCGACTCCTCGTTTGCCCCGGTAAGCTCAGCCTCGATTGGCGGCAAACCACTCATTTCATTCCCAGAAATGACGAGCGATCACATCAAATGGGCTCTCGAGGAAACCAGAAAAGATGCCTACAAAATCATCAGTGGCAAAGGTGCAACCTACTACGGTATTGGCACGGCAGTCTCCCACATCGTGGAATCAATCGCCCGCGACAGTAAGAAGATTATGCCTCTATCTACGGTCCTGACTGGTCAATATGGGCTCGAACATGTTGCTCTCTCCCTACCTTGTATTCTCGGCAGAAGCGGTGTGGAATCCGTCATCGACCTACCGCTCACCCTCGACGAACAATCACAACTCAAGGCCTCCGCCGCCGCCCTCAAATCCCACCTCGACGAAATGTAGATTCAGTGAAATCAGTGACTCAGTTTTCCGGCTGATCAGTAATCCGGTTTATCTGATATGCTGAAACACCGAATAACCGACTTGCCGGTTTCACCGATTAATCTCTCCTAGCGTCAGCAACCCCTTCTTCGCCCCCACATGCGTCAACACTGCCGTCGCATTAGCTATTCCCCATGCAACAGCTTGGTTGTACGTTTTACCATACAGTACGCCCGACACCATCCCGCTTGCAAATGCATCTCCTGCACCGGTTGAATCTACTACTTTTTTCACTTTAACCCCCTCATAAAAATATACACGCTCCCCTTCAATTATCTTCCCTCCCCGTGGCCCATCCGTGATCACGCTAACGTGTGCTCCAGGCAGAGGCTGTTGGCTCTTCCACAACGCCTCCTCACTGTAATCTATCCCCCACAGTAGCTTGGCCTCATCCCGATTAAGAAACAAAATCTCAACAATCGAAAGCAATGGCAACAACAGTTCCTTTTGTTCGAGTTCTTTCAGTCCCGGGTTGAGCGAGATACGCACATCTTTACTCTTGGCCCAAGTCAGAATCGACTTGAGCAAGTCAATATTGCCACCCAAGCTAGATATATGCATCCATCTGGTCCCTACGTCGCTGAGGGGTAAATCGTGCTTAGTGAGCATTGCCGCCGCTCCGCGATGTACCATAATACTCCTGCCTCCGTCATCCGCAATCAGCACTACAGATACAGCCGTCGTCTCGCCCTCTACCTGTACCAAAAACCGAGTATCCACCTGCGCCTCTTCCAGATCGCGGTGGATCAAAAGAGACTGAGGATCATTACCCATCTCTGCCACTATAGCCGTTTTCAAGTCTTTCTTCGCAAATGATACGGCTGTATTGGTCGCCCCACCACCAGACACGATTACTACTTCCTCTACTTCCATCTTGCCCCCATACACTTCACACATCGCGATCCCTCCGGGAATATCCCCGGAAGTCACAACCCTGAACTTATCACTCTTCATAAAAATATCAAGAACAGCAGATCCTACGCTCACCACGTCATAATTATTCATGCAACCAGTCTACCACAGCTTTTTTCACACTGGCTCTATCCAACCCCATATTTTTATAAACTGCTTCGTATGCACCAGATGTTCCAAACCGATCCGCTATCCCCAATCGCTTCACGAGTAGAGGGTAGTGCTCGCTCAGCAATTCTGATACCGCCGATCCCATTCCCCCGCTCACCTGATGATCCTCAATCGTGACCACCTTACCCGTTTTCTTCGCACTCTCTAAAATGGTGTAATGGTCTAATGGTTTAATGGAAGATACATTTATCACCTCGCATTCAAAGCCCTCGCTAGCTAGCTCCTCAGCAATGGTGAGCGCGTCCCACACTTGGATTCCACAAGCGCAAATCGTGATATCACCCCCCTCGCGGTATACCTGCGCAGTGCCAATGGTGTATGGCAATGGCTTCGTAAAATTGGGAGTCTCAGGTCGAGTAGTGCGGATATACACAGGCCCCGTATATTCCTTGGCCGCCGCAATCATGGCACTGCATTGTGCCGCGTCCGCTGGGGCGAGAACGACCATGTTTGGCAGTACCCGCATGAGTGCTATATCCTCCGTCGCCTGATGACTAGGGCCATTTTTACCAGTTGCCACTCCCGCATGCGCTCCAATAATTTTTACATTTTCGTTTGTAAGTGCAATCGAGATTCGGATTTGCTCCCAGTTGCGTCCAGGGGAAAATGTAGCATAGCTCGCCATAAATGGGATAAAACCTGCAAAAGAGAGCCCCGCGGCCACCCCGGCCATATTCTGTTCGGCCACTCCCACATCAAAAAATCGCTCGGGGCAGTGATCGGCAAAATCTCTAACTCTCACAGACTCAGCTACGTTAGCCGTGAGCACGACTATCTTTTCATCGCTGGCTAAGTTCATTAGTCCCTCCCCCACTCCATTCCGTATTGCCCGTTTTGGAGCCGTCCTCCAATCTGGTATCAACAGGTCGTCGTTAAACATAGCTCCTCCCAATCACCAAAAACCAAGCACCAAATTCCAAAAAAGAACCAATATCTAAACATGTAAACATATGAATATTAGAATTTTGGATTTGTTTGATTATTGGGATTTGTTTATTGATTATTCGCATCTTTAACTCCTAGCTCGTCAAGGGCTAACAATAATTGCTCATGTGTCGGTGCTTTATCATGCCACTCCGGTTTCCCCTCCATAAAACTCACACCCTTCCCAGCCACGGTATTCATCACCACGATCACTGGTCCACCTTGTACCCGCTTCGCTTGCTCGAGGGTTTTTTGTAGCTGGTTGCAGTCATGCCCATTCACAGTTAAGGAGTGCAGTCCAAATGCCTCAAGCCTCCCACTCACCTCACCATACGTAGCCAACTGACTAATATAATTCTCTATCTGGATTTTGTTTCTATCCACAATAAAAATGAGATTGTCGAGTTGCCTGCGCACGCTAAAGTTAAAGGCTTCCCACACTTGTCCCTCTTGGATTTCCCCATCGGAGAGTACGCAGTAGACTCTTGGTGTATCTGCTTGTGCCTTACTACCGTACTTCATTTTCATAGCAAGCGCCATTCCCACAGAGACCGACACCCCCTGTCCCAGCGGTCCGGCCGACACCTCCACGCCAGGCGTGAGACCTCGCTCCGGGTGCCCGGGCAGCCTGCTCCCAACCTGCATAAATGTTTTCAGTTCCTCTACAGGGAATTTGTCGATCCTCGCTAGCGCGCTATACAAAACCGGACAGTAGTGACCGCACGATAACACGACTTTGTCTTGTGCGTGATTTACAATGTCAGAAAAATAGAGAACACTAAAAAGATCTGCGCTCGACAGCGGCCCCGCCACGTGCCCAGCTCCCGCGGTGAATACCATCTCTAGTACATCAGCGCGCAAAAGATTGGCAATTTTCGCTAAATCCTGGGCAGACATGGTTACAGTATAAGCCATTCAGAAGTGCAATGAAGACCTAGTAAACAGCAGTCGGGTGAGAAGGTCTGATCTGCTCAGGAAATCATGGCCGAAGGCAAGGATGTTTAGTCGACCTCGAAATACAATCAGGAGACCAAGTCAGACCTTAAAGGATATATCAGCTCATAAACGAACTCTCGTCGCAGTGCTGGCAATGTGAGTGGTCTATCTTGTTTAGTGCCACCTCCAGTTTCTTCATTGTCGGCACAATATCGTCGATCCCATCCACTATCCGAAACACATCCATCTCTTTAGCGTCAATCAGCAGGTGCTCATGAATTGCTCCAATCACAGCTCGCCAAAACGACCCCACGAGGATAAACGGCTTGTGGTGCCCATAATAGAGCTTTGCTAGCACCCAGGCCGTTCCCAATTCAGACACAGTACCCGTTCCACCCTTAAAAATCATAAAGACATCGCTGCGCTCCATCAAGACAAACATCCGTTCGATATAATTGTCAGTCTTAATTTCTTTGTCGGTGATGTTGGCGAGATATCTACCTTCAAAACCCGTGGCATGCTCAGGGTAAAAAGTCACCGACTCCGTCACCCCATTTACTGACTCAGCTCCTCTTGTGGCAGCGTCCATCACCCCCGGCCCTCCCCCATTGACGATCACATACCCTAGTTTGGCCAGTTTCTTGGCGGCATGATACGCAGTCAAGTATGTGGCACTCTCAGGGCTTACGGCTGCATCTCCAAAAAACGCCACTTTCTTAAATACCACTTGGCCCTTGTGACTCATAATTCTCCTCTCCAGTAGCTACTATTAGCTCCAGCTTCTGTTGCCCCCGCGTCTATGATAGTTTTATACGTCTCTCTATTTATTCCCCCATCAACCAAAATACTGCCGCTATACACTTGCTTCAGCTCCTTTATCTTAGGGATAACCCGCGTATCAAAGGGTAGCCCCGAACCCCCCGGTGGGATCGCCAGCAACAATACGACGCTGCAGTGCTTGAGAGCTTCCCTCTCTATCTCCTCAACCGGCGTCTCAATCTTAAGGGCTAATCCTCCCTTGCATCCATACTGTGCAACGCTAGCAAGAAATGCTGTTTGCGATCCCATTCGCTCAATTTGAGCAATGAGACGCGCGGGTTCAAGCGCCACACATTCTTCAATCCACTCAAAAGGATCATCAACCATAAGATGTAAGTCTAGTGCAAACTTGCCTAAATCAAATTGCTGCAGATCAGCTGGTGCAATAGTAAGCAAATCAGAGAATAATCCATCCCCTATATCTACATGGACTCGAGTGGCCCTGCGCTCAAGCAGAGCGCTTAGCTTGCGTTCTACCTCGGCAATATCTGACTCCATCACGATGGGGGTAATCATCTGATCCTTAACTGCGCAATCCGATTACGTCGGCGCACGTACTTCTCGTCTTTATTTGCCTCTGTCTGCATAAACAACTCGACCCGCTCTTGCACCTCACGCAACTTGACCCAATTAGCCGGAATGACCAAAACGTTTGCGTCCTCGTGTTCTCTTCCTTGTACCGTTACTTCATTGTTAAATCCAATAATCGCCCGCACATGAGGGAATCTGTTGGCCACGATATCGACCCCGTGTCCGCTCCCACAAATCAGGATGCCGCGGTCTGTTGGCTCACTCCCCTCTGTCATCTCCCCCACTTTAATCGCTGGGTCAACAAAATCATCCTCCGGATCAAACACATGGTTACCCACATCCTGCACTTCGTATGCATGCTCGATCAACCATTGTTTGAGCGCTTCTTTTAACTCAAATCCCCGGTGATCAGCCCCAAGATATATCCGCATAACTCGATCATAACATCCCCAGTCTTAGCTTGGCCTCCTCACTCATGCGCTCCTTGCTCCACGCTGGCTCCCACACTAGGGTAAGCTCTACAGTGTACTCCCCTAGAGGCTTGAGCGCCTCCCGCACGAGTCGCTCTATCTCAGGTGCCAGTGGACATCCTGGAGTCGTCAGTGTCATCGTCACTTTGACGACCTTATCTTTGACTACTACCTCATAGACTAGTCCTAGGCTCACAATATCGACATGAAGTTCAGGGTCCATCACTGTTTTGAGCCGCTCGTAAACCTGTTCCTGGGTAATCACAACTAGATTATACTGCAGGTATATGCAACCCCCCTCCCTTGGCTGGCAGTCTTGGAGTCCCACAACACCCAATCTGTGGCACTTCCCACGCCGAGACTACTGCCCCGTACCAGAACTCGAACATGCCGCGCCGCTCCCACCTACTCGCCCAATCACAAAAATCAACTACTGGTGCTCCTGGTACGCCTTGGGGTACTGGCCCAACCCAAGTACCATCCTCCAACAAGCTCAGCTCATCAAACAACAACAGCTGCCCATCACTCACATCCTCCTTGATGATGGGTGGCGCTCGCAGTGGCTCTCCCCGCTTGTGAAAGACCTCAAGGCTCTCCACTTCAAGGTGGGCATTTGGATTGCACCTTTTACCCGCCACAAACATCTCAATCTTGTAGAAACACTCAATCATCTCTTGGGAGAACTCGCGATTGACCTCCTTAAACTCGATTTTCTATACAAGCCTTACTTTGCCCAGGGGCTCCAGGACGACGCTCTCCCCCACCAAACTCTTTCCAAGCTGTACGATCGTATTGCCAACCAGTTTCCTCTAGTCTCTACGATCGCCTGCGGAGCGCCATATCTACCCACCATCGGGCATGTGGATATTGTGCGCTTAAGCAAAGATACGGCCTTGCCCTACCCAGTTCCACCCCTCATTAATAGGCTGTTTTACGCTCGTCGCCTCCGCCTGCTCTATCAAAAATACCTAATCTGGAACAAAACGAAACCTTTTGTCCCCGATCCTGATGTGCGTATGTTTAGTCTCGATACTCCCGCAACCAGCCAACTTTGGGGTAAAATGGGCTACCAAGTCAAAGGGATCGGCGACAATATCGCCAAACTCGATATCAATCAATTAGCAAATATGCGATTATGGCTCAAAAACTAACGCCCTTCTTCTCTATTATCATACCCGCCCTCAACGAAGCTAAATATCTGCCTAGTCTCCTTGGTGATCTTACAAGTCAAACCTTTAGGGATTTTGAAGTTATTGTGGTCGATGGCCACTCCGACGATGCCACAGTAAGCCTTGCCAAAAGTTTTGCAACCAAACTCCCCTCACTGAAAATCATCAATTCATCCAAACGCCATGTCTGCCGACAGCGCAATCTTGGGGCAAAACATGCACACGCTGATTGGTTGATCTTCATGGACGCCGACAACCGACTACCAACCTACTTCATTCTAGGAGTCAAATACCGCCTAGAGTCTGATCCTGCCGATTTGGCTACTTGTTACTTGATGAGTGATTCAGTCAAACCGATAGACAAAAACTTTGCCAAAGGCATCAATTACGCGATCGAGTTACTCAAACATACACCACAGGCAAGAATTATGGAATCTTTGGTTATTATCAAACGATCTGCCTTCGTTAAAATCGGTGGTTTTGATGAAAAAATAGACTATGCAGAAGGTAATAACTTACTTCAAACAGCGTCAGATAAAAAACTCCGTTTCCAGGTATATCACGACCCCTCCTATACCCACTCATTCCGACGCTTTCGCAAGTTTGGTCACTTAAACATGGTCAGTCGCGGCGCCCAACTAGAATTCCTCAAACTGCTTCGGTTGCCTCAACTAAGGCCTATTTTCCAAAAGCTCTACCCTATGGAGGGCGGCAAACTTTTTGATCAAAAACACATCTCCACTTTTTCTAAGAGAATCATCGAGCTAATTGACACGCTCAAGCAATAAAAACCAGCCCCTCTGATATTACTCTCGGGAGCTGGTCTTTCATTAATCTTTACGATTTCTTGAGAACCGGCATACCGGTACGTTTTGTTTCCATGACTGCGTATCCTGCTGGAACGGCGTTAAGCGCATCAGCGCGGACGTCGCGAGCAAAGAAATAAATCTGTTGCATGCGGCCATTCTTGAGGGTTACCTTCTTGCCGTGCAAGTAATAGGTCACGCCTTTGGCGTTCTTGTATGAAAATGCCATATAGTTATTTCACCCCCTTCCTATTCCAAGCTACTAATCCTTTGCCTGGATTCCAGGCCACTACCTCTGGTTATACCCTGGTGGATATGCCTTGTCAATAGACCTCTAATCTGGAAAACTGCAACTCTCTACTACTTACTAGATCCCAATTCCACTATCTTGGACTCTATCTGGTTAAATTCTGTCTTGACCCCGTTCACAAAAAAGGTGGGCGTTCCCGAGAGTCTATATTGATTGGCCGCTTGAGTGTCAGTCAGTACTGCCTCCTTCGCCTCTGCACTCTCCATATCACTCAGAAACTTGTTTTTGTCTAGTCCTATCGACTCACTATACTCCCCAAACTTAGCAGCGGGATCATCCAAAGCACTCCACTCGCTCTGTTTGGCAAACAAAAGGTCGTGAAACTCAAAGAACTTGCCTTGCATATGTGCCGCTTCACTTGCTTGGGCCGCGACCTGCGCGTTCTTGTGGATTGTAGAGAGAGGAAAATGTCGATAGACAAACTGTACTTTGTCTCTCTGTCTATCTAGTATTAGCTTGAGAGGTGCTTGAATACTCTGACAAGCAGGGCACTGGAAATCGCTAAATTCTACAAGTGTTACAAGTCCTTCTCCAAGTACATGCCGCTTATCCCCGGCTACTTCAACAAGAGGTTGGTCAACGCT
>CAZGNX010000001.1:0-65467 GCA_964527065.1 uncultured Pseudomonadales bacterium | reverse complement strand
AGTGGTGGCCAGACCCTAGACTCTCCTTCGTATATCTCAATCGCCCCCGTAGGGCACGACTGTGCTGATAGCAGTACATTATCCTCCTCATCAACTCCATTCTCAATGATCTCTACCAAATTGGCTTCATTTAACTTAAAGAAGGTGGGCGAGATTGCCACGCACGAGGCCGCCGCAATACATTTAGACTGTATCACTTTGACTGTGTACTTACCCACTTGCCTAATAACCTTGTATTCATCCACCATGCTATTTCCTATTTACTATTTACTATTTCCTATATACTTCGCGCGATTTTTATCCCGTGCTTGAGCCTCCATAATACCACGACAAATCGGGCAGTACTCTGGTTCTGACAGACCACGCGCAGCATAGAGCTTTTGCTCCTCTTCGCTCCACACGAACTGATTACCACAATTCTTGCATGTCAAAGTTTGATACGTCATACGAACTTCTCGTGATGGATCGACTCTGGCTGCATCCCCAGTGTACTTAAGACTCCACTCACCTCCTCAACCATCTTGGGACTACCACATACATAGCCTTCCCAGTCTGATAACCCAGTCTCATTAAAGTCTCGTGTCAAACAATCTTGGACATGACCACTACACAGACTCCACGCTTCTCCAGGTTGTGAAAGCACCGGGTCAAACACAAAATTGGGATGGTCTTCTGCCAGGCGTTCAAAGTTGTCAAACCAAAACATATTAGCTTCATTGCGCAGTCCCCAGTGGAGTCTCATCGGTCTTGTATCATGTTGGTTGATCAACAAGTCATTGATCTGGGCGTAGATTGGCACTATGCCACTCCCTGTCGCCACAAACAACAGCTTCTGTTTGCTGGTTTCACCCGCCACAAACCGACCCAACGGCCCAAGCACTTCGACGGTGGCCCCAAGACTGAGGCCTCGCAAGAATTGACTACCCTTACCATCTGGAATCATCTCCGCCACAATCGCAAACCCATGATTATTGTCGGGCGTTGTTGCAATCGAATACGACCTCCTCACCCCCACCTCGCCTACCGCAAACGACATGTATTGACCCGCGTGGAAACTAAGCCGATCAGGTTTTATAAGCTCAAATTTGACGAACAAAAAATGCTCACTATCGCTGAGGTAGTATTTTTCACTTACGCCTACGCTGTATTGCTGTGCCTTGGCAAACTCCATGGAACTATTCTAACATCACTCGGGCAGATCCCACCCTTCCATCTCACGTTGAGGGAGGTGTATTTTGCGAGGCGTCACCATGAGCAATAGTAAGGACACTACGAAGGTGAGTCCTCCAATCCAACCAAAGCTCGCAAGCTCTCCCACAACCCCAGCCAGCCACCCAGCCAATATAGGACCAATCACATAGGCTAGAGAAAGCATCGCACTCGACATCCCCACCATATGTTTGCGTCCCCGCTTCCCCATACGCGCCATAAAGTCGGAGTAGACGGCATCGACCAGTGGCCACGACATACCAAAGAGGGCGCTTGATAACAAAACCACGCTGAGTACCCACCACAGAGAGTCTACTAAGTTAACCCCCATGAGTACTAACCCACCTAGTGCCAAAAACACTTCTGCCCACCGCTTCTTTCCCTGATAAACACCCCACTTGGCGATAATAAATCCGATAAAGAGTGAGGGTAGCATATACAGTGACAAAAACCACCCTCCAGCAGGGTGTGTCTCAGCTAGTACATCTGTGACCACTGTTCCGGTGGTCCAAAAACTAGCATCAATGAGCCCAGCCATAAAACTCATAATGAGGACTGGCCAAACATGTTGTTCGAGGCTAACCCAGTGCTGAATTTCGGCTAAGAGATGCACTCCGTGTGGAGTATCATCATCGCTCTCCAACTGCGCAAGTCTCATCCACAAAAAGAACACATAAGCCACAATCAAAACGACACCCGCCACTATCACAACTCCCCGATTTCCACTCCATATAATCTGGGCACCAAGAAGAGGACCCAAGAAATAGGCGAGATTGCGGAAGGTCCCCACCACTCCCCACACCGAGCTTCGACTATGTGAGGGAGCCACATCGGTCACAAACTGTCTGGTCATAAACGCATCAAGTTCGTAGTAGATTCCCCACGCTGCCATCCCAATAACCAACAGCCACACATAGGGTATCCAGGTTGAGACCAAGAGTGTTATGAGGAATAAGCTCGCAAAAAACATCGCCATAAGTGCCAATTTGCTTACACTAGTACTTCTCAAAAGTTGTGGAAAGACCAGATCCACCAGCAATCCAACAACCGAGGAAGTCGCCATTACGAGTCCCATGCCAAGGGGAGATCCTACAATCTCCTGGATATAGCCAGGGACAAAATCAGAGAGAATGGCGTCGGAGAGCAGGATAAAAAACATGACAACGAGGAATGGCCCTACCCGTAGCCACATACTGCTGAGATGAGGGAAAACAATTTTGTGCATATGCTTTCATCCTACCTTGTATAATCCACCTCATGCAAATTATCCAAACTGACAATCCCTCCGCCATCGATTCTGCATGTTTGGCATTGTCTCGTGGCGAGCTAGTGATCTACCCTACCGAAACTTGCTACGGTATTGCCGTGGATGCCACTCATAACAATGCCGTCTCCAATCTCCTCGCCTACAAAGGTGACCGCCACCGCCAAGTGTCGATTGCGGTCGCAGACCGTGCAATGGCACAACGATATGTATTGATCAATGAGATAGCAGACAATCTCTACACTCACTTCCTCCCTGGCCCCATCACGGTCATTTCAGAGTCAAAACACGCCGTAGATCAGCGTCTGGAATCCACAACCGGCACGCTCGGTGTCCGTATTCCTAAGCATGACTTTGCACTTGAGCTTATCCAAGTGTATGGAAAACCTATCACGGCTACAAGCGCCAATACCAGTGGTAAAAAAGAGCCATATAGCCTCACCGACTGGCAAAAATATACAAGCAAGAGCAAACAACACATGGTCGCCCTTTTTCTCGATGCTGGCAAGCTCCTGGAGCGCCCGACCAGTACCGTCGTCGACACGACCCTCAACGATCCAGTGATCTTGCGCCAGGGCGAGCTCGTTCTTCCCTCTTCTGCTCCCACCTTTACCTCCACCTCACCCGCTGCAACCCAGGAGTTTGCCAAAAGCTTAGTGAGCCGTCACCTCAATCTCCTCCACCGCTATCCGCTCATCATTGCTCTTCAGGGTGAGCTCGGCGCCGGCAAAACAGTAGTTAGTAAAGGCATCGCTCAAGCACTTGGTATCACCAACACTATCACCTCACCCACCTATACTCTCCTCAGAGAATATCCTTTTCCCTTACCCAAATATTCCGGCGTTTTCTATCATCTCGATACTTGGCGGCTTGCCGACATTTCGGAGCTGGAGTCCACGCTACACTTCTCCAAGCTGCTTAGACCGGGAAATATCGTCACAATCGAATGGGCCGGCAAAGCCAAAAGCTATCTCGATCAATACAAAATTGACTATCCAGTTTTATTGATCGATATCAAAGAATTAGACGAAAATACCAGGACTATTCAATACTCACTTTCCATACCCGAGTGGACCTAAAGTCGGTATTTTTCACAAGTAGCTTGAAGTCTAACCGGATCACCCTGCTTTGGGTTAGGATCACTAACCTTCCCTATTTTGAGGTGAATGTGTGCATGTGGCACCTGCCATCCATCAATGTTTGAGCGCACCACCTCGCCACTCAATTCTCTGTAGTGCCGCGCTATCTTTGCCACCAGTGCAAAATACCCCTCAACATCATCATGATCCCAAACCCACTCCGTATGTTGTTTAGGTATCACCAGTGTATGGGCTTCGGCAGAAGGAAAGATATCCAAGAATGCGAGATATTTCTCGTCCTCATAGATCTTGTAGCTTGGTAGCTCCCCCGCGATTATCTTACAAAAGATAC
This sequence comes from uncultured Pseudomonadales bacterium, assembly GCA_964527065.1. Classification (GTDB taxonomy): domain Bacteria; phylum Patescibacteriota; class Microgenomatia; order UBA1400; family UBA12108; genus CAJAUT01. The sequence goes on along the minus strand of CAZGNX010000001.1, from coordinate 61,563 downwards.
AGTCAGTCATACATTTTCCCTTCTACAGGTATAATACCAGACATGCCAAGCGACCCAACCATCCTCGCAATCGAAACCAGCCTCGACGACACTTGCGCTGCAGTCACGCGCGGGCTGCGCGTCATCAGCAACATCGTCTCCTCCCAAGCGTCCTACCACGCAGACTGGGGGGGAACCGTACCAGACATTGCCAAGCGGCTGCACCAAGAATGGTTACCTAGAGTTGTCGACCGTGCCCTCCGTCAAGCTGGCTCGCCCAATCTGGACACCATTGCCGTCACCGTAGGTCCCGGCCTCGCCCCTTCACTCGAACAAGGTATTGCTTACTGCAAGCTATTAGCCAAAAGCTATAACCTTCCCATAATCGCCGTCAACCACATGGAGGGGCATCTGCTGTCTAGTTTTGCCCAAGCCAAAACGGGTACGCGCGGGCTCAAAAATCCACAATACCCCGCGCTCGGCTTCCTCATCTCCGGCGGCCACACGCAGCTCGTGCTTATGCGAGGCATCGGTGACTATGAACTTTTGGGTGAGACACTCGACGATGCGGCCGGGGAGGCCTACGACAAAGTCGCCCGCATGTTGCTGCTTGGCTACCCTGGCGGTCCCATCTTGGCAGAAATGGCCAAGGCGGGCACCCCCAAGTACCACCTCCCCGAGCCCATGACGATGCGCAAAGATCTCAATTTCTCTTTTTCCGGTTTAAAAACCAAAGCCCGCTATTTTCTCGAAACAGAAAAACCCGAGCTAACCCATGAGTTTATCGCCGACTTTGCCGCCAGTTTTCAAAAGGCTGTGTTTAAGCATCTGATGAAACGGTTCCGCCGCGCCATCGATCTCTACTCACCGCGCATGATTCTCCTCGGGGGTGGAGTCGTCTCCAATGTCGCACTTCGTACCCTGACCAGATCCGTCGCGGCAGAATATGGTCTCCCTGTTCACATCCCCTACTCCCAGAAACTCATCACCGATAACGCCGCCATGATCGGCATCAGCGCCTACTATCAATATCTTCGCCAAGATTTTGCCAACTCAGCCAAACTAGACCGCCTGCCTAACCTCAATTTCGACAAACCTGATACAACTTTGTCGCCCCTCGTCAAAATCTGAATGGCGATATGGCTGAATAAGCCTACAAAGCGCCAAGTCAAATTTTTGGCGTGTGGGTCAAAAGCTTCTCCACTGCTGTAACTGGCAACATTAAACACTTGCTTCTCCCTGCATTCACCTCAAATCCCACTCCCTCTCTCGCCAACCCCTTCTCATCCATTTTCTGCAACTCCTTGAGGGATCGACCATGCAGATACTCACTCAGCTTGCTCGCACTCGCTGTCGTAATGGCACATCCTGCCCCCTCCCACTTCACTTCAACTATCCTCCCCTCTTTGATCTTGAGATAGAACTCGACCATATCCCCACAACTAGCGTTATTTTCCTTGCCTGTCACCACATCATCACCCGAGAGCTTCCCCCGGTTCCTCGGGTTATTATAGTGATCCATCACTTCTTCTTTGTACAAATCCATACTATTTCTTGAAAACTGCTTTAACTTTTGCGAGTGCCCTTACCAGCTGATCTATATCCTCCTTGGTGCTATACACATTAAAACTTGCGCGGATCGAGGCCATCACATGCATGTGGTTGTGGAGTGGCATCGTGCAGTGGTGGCCGGACCGGATTGCCACCCCCTCCGAGTCCAGGATGGTCGCCACATCATGCGCATGTACGCCAGTGTAGGTGAAGCTCACAGATCCCGATCTCACGCTCGAATCCGTAGGTCCAAGTATTACAAGGTTCCGTACCTTGCAAAGTTCCTGCAGTGCATATTTGACAATCATTTTGTCATGCTCCCTCACATTTTCTAATCCCAGTTTTTCGAGGTAGTCTATCGCAGCCGCCAGTCCTACCGCCCCTGCTACGTTTGGTGTCCCAGCTTCAAACTTGTCAGGCAGCTCCGCCCACGTGGCGTGGTCAGTGTAGACCTCGCTGATCATCCCACCTCCCGTAAGGAATGGAGACATCTTCTCAAGTAGCTCTTTTCTCCCCCACAAGACCCCGATCCCCATTGGACCAAGCATTTTATGACCAGAGAATGCATAAAAGTCACACCCAATTGCCTTGATATCCACCCGCATATGCGGCACCGCCTGAGCTCCGTCAATCAGGACTAGTGCCCCTACTCTGTGTGCTAATTTTGTCATTACCACCACTGGGTTAATGGTGCCCAGCGCATTTGACACATGGGTAAACGCCACCATCTTCGGTTTTAGTTTGAGCTTTGCCTTGTAGTCACCCATATCGAGCTGTCCGTCCTCAGTCAATCCTATCAGTTCAAGTCGTGCCCCAAGCCCTCGCACTACTTCTTGCCACGGCACCATGTTGGCATGGTGCTCCATGAGAGTTGATATCACCACATCACCTTTTTTGATGTTATCCACTCCCCATGCACACGCAACCAGATTAATTGCTTCCGTGGTATTACGGACAAATATAACATCTTCTACTCGTGGAGCACCGATAAAATGTGCCACTTTGTGCCGTGCTTCTTCATACACCTTAGTCGATTCATCTCCAAGCGTATGAGCTCCGCGATGTACATTAGCGTTGTGCTGTTCGTAGTAACTTCGCTCAGCATCCAATACTTGTCTCGGCTTCTGACTCGTCGCTCCACTATCGAGATACGCCAGTGGCTTACCATTTATTTCGCGCGAAAGAATTGGAAAATCTTTCTTAACTACCTTTGGATCAATCATAGTAGTGATTATACGCTCAACCATCCCCGTACTATTTCATCCTGGGCCTTGCCCTCACTCAATCCTCTACTCATTAGATAGAGTACCTGTTCTTTATCTACCATTCCCACACTGGCCGCGTGCGACGCTTTCACATCATTGGCTTCAATTTCAAGCATGGGCTCTGCCACCGCCCGCGCGGTTTTATCAAGCGTCAGCACGCGCAGTTCGAGGAAGTCGTCGGTCCTCTGTGCCACATTGTAGATCTTAATCATGCCATACACTTTCACGACCGATCCTGGCCCCGCCACACCCCGCACAGTGATCCGCCCGCTGGTGCCTACTGCGCTGTGGTCAGCTGTCACTCGTAGCTCATACTCACCTGGTTCTCTCCCATCAACTATCCCCACCCACTCTATCTCCTGACCTACTCTGTCAAAATTCACAACAAAGTTATATACACCTGGATTACTTATTTTGACTACTTCTCGTTTCATAAACATCCAATCAACAATAACCAATATTCAAACAATAATTAATAACAAAATAATTAAACTTTTGGCAATTAGAATTTTGGATTTGTTTGATGTTTGGAATTTGATTATTGATTATTTGCATATCATCCTACACTCCCCACCACCTTGCCCCGCCGAAGCTCGATAGAGCTAAGGAGGGTCTCCAACATTATTATTTTCATCCTACAGATCCTGTCATTTCAAGTTTCACGAGACGATTAAGCTCCACCGCATACTCCATCGGCAGCTCCTGTATCACTGGCTCTATAAACCCACGAATAATCATCCCCTCCGCTTCCTTGGCGCTTAGTCCCCGCGACATGAGGTAGAGTATCTGCTCCTCCCCGATCCGTGACACATATGCCTCATGCTCGAGCGTTGCCTCCCCTGTCATAATCTGGTTGGTCGGATAGGTATCGGAGCGGCTCTGCGCGTCCATTATGAGCGCGTCACATACCACCTTGCTCCTCGACCCTGTGGCTGTGGGAATGATCTTCACTTGCCCCCGATAACTACTGCGCCCCCCGCCCCGACTAATCGACTTACTGGTGATTTTGCTCGTGGTGTTGGGCGCCATATGGATCATCTTGGCACCTGCATCTTGATGCTGGCCCACTCCTGCCACCGCAATCGAGAGCATCTCCCCATGTGCTCTATCACCTTCTAGTAAGCATGAGGGATACTTCATGGTGACCTTGCTGTTATGAACGACTATCCCGTTAGCTACAAAATTATGCGACCCTTCTACCTCAATGTCGTATACATCCTCTTCTCCAATCACTTCAACACTGGTTACGCGAGCAAAAACCAATCTGCTTGTACTATTGACTCGATGACTCCTGAGGGCTCCTAAATCACTGTTTGAGAGGCAAAATTGATACGAAGTATATTCTTTTTGCTCTTTACCAAGCGGCAGAGTTCTAACTAAGGTCTGCTTGCGAATTTTGTATATCTTGAGTCCACAACTTATAGCCAACTGCTGTAGATCAAGCATCAAGTCTTTCCCTGCGCTTGTAAAGGTTATTTGGTGGGTCAGTCGCCGCACGTTGCCATCTGTATCCAAGCATCCTTCAAGCAAGGCCAACCGTTCTTGAAACGGCAAGGTAAATACCCACGAAGGCACGCGCTTTGTATGAGCATTTCCCTTCATTCCCAGATACTCAAAAAACTGTGCTATCGCCGTCGAGTTAATCGTCACGCATATACCCTTAGTGGTCACCACGTCCCCAAATAACTTGTTAAGTGTATCAATTAATCTTTGACGCGCTTTATCTTTGGGAGGCACAGCAAAGTAAACTCTTCGCAATCTTTTAGTCTTGGAATCTCGTTCCATATATCCATCGCCCAAATACGCACCGAGCAACCACAACAACTCTTCGTTAGTCTTTTTTGGCAAATGAGGACGGTATTTCACATATCCACCACTGCCACGACTAACAAACTCAAACTCTAACTTTCTTGTTTTACCAAGATCAGGTAATCCTCCTACATACGCCACCATATCTCCTCGAGATAAGTCTCGCAGTGGTTTCCATTGCATGGCAAAAGAACGAACACCGGCATTGCTTTTACTTCCTAACCTATCTTGTCTCTCCAAAACCAGAAATGGATGATTATCTGTCGCCCGAAGCCGCCTACCCTCTAACAACACCCCCCACACCTTCCTATGTCCAGTTTTTTGCCAGCCAGTAACCTTACGCTCTACAAATTGAGATATGTCGAAATCGTATGCAAAAACAGTCTGTCCCATCTTGATTTCGTCCATCCTAACTACTCCGTCAGATGGAGAGAGCAGTTGAGTATCGCCAGTTAAACACCCTAGATTACAGTCCACCCATTCCATTCTAGCCTCTTTCGCAACTTTTGCTCTTTTAGTCACCAGGTTGTAGACAGTCTTATACCAGTTTTGCACTGTGGTGTAGCGCACTTTGGCGCGGTCGTGCACTATCACTTCGACAACTGCCGCATGCAGTGAGGCGCTCGTAAAGGCGGGAGCGCTGCAACCCTCCACATAGTGAGCAGATGATCCCTCTTCCGCGATGATCAACGTTCGCTCAAACTGTCCCGCGTTCTCTGCGTTGATACGGAAATAGGCTTGTAGCGGCAGATCCACCGCCACTCCTTTTGGGAGATACACAAAGCTCCCCCCACTCCATACGGCCGCGTTGAGCGCAGCGAGCTTATTGTCACCGTATGGCACGACAGTGCCAAAGTATTTTTTAACAATCTCGGGATATTGTTTGAGTCCTTCATCCATCGAGAGAAACACGACCCCCCGCTTGGCCAATACTTTTTGCAATGAATGGTAGATCACTTCGCTGTCATACTGCCCACCCACTCCCGCGAGCATGGTCTTCTCAGCCTCAGGCACTCCGATCGCATCAAACACTTGTCGCACCGAGTCAGGTACTTCGTCCCAACTCTTATACGCTTTTTCAACTGGGCGTAGGTAGTAGTGGATATCGTCCCAGTTGATAGCGCTCAGATCTGCACCCCACTGCGGGATCGGCATACTCTCGTATTGATTCAGTGCCGCGAGGCGTAAATCAAGCATCCATGCTGGTTCGTGTTTTTGTCCCGAGATCTCACGCACCACGCTCTCCGACAAGCCCTTCTTCGCTTTGTACGCGTAGCCCCCTGTCTCACTGCTAAAGCCTAGTTGGTAATCTTCCATACTTTTGTAACCAATACTGACTCGAGTAATCGTTTGTTGTGGGTTATGAGGAGGAAACTCGTACCTTGTTCTCTCATCTCCTGCACAATCTGAGTCAGGATCTTCACACCACGAGCGTCAAGTCCCGAGTCTATCTCATCGAGTATGGCAAGTTTGGGCGCAAGGAGAAGTAGCTGCAACAGTTCGAGTCGCTTTCGCTCACCACCAGAGAATCCTTCGTTGACTCCCCTCCCTACATATTCCTTAGTCAGCCCTACTCGTACTGCCAACTTTTCTAGAGTCTGCTTAAACTGCGTGAGTTTCCCGATCGTCTTCCCCTGCGCCTCATAGCTTGCTTTGCACAAACTGAATACTGACACGCCCGGTATGATAACCGGGGTTTGCCAAGCTACATACAGCCCTGCCCGCGCACGCTCATTGCTCGTCATTCCCAGTAGATCTTCCCCGGCGAAGGTAATCACACCTCCCTCTACTCCATAGTTTGGATTGCCCATCAAGGCGTTCGCCAAACTGCTTTTTCCGCTTCCATTACTACCCATGAGAGCATGCACCTCGCCCTTGTCTACCAGGAGGTCAAAATCTCTCAGCACCTGCTTACCCCCTACCCAGACATTCAATTGTTTGATACTGAGCAAGGCCATATATCTCCAGAGCAATTAGTCTGGCTATTCTAGCACTAAAACAGGGTCACTTGCACACTTGTGTCTTGTTTAGCTTGGTATCCAAAATCAACGAGGACGTTGATTCGCTCATTCCATTTATTCTTAAACTGGAGCTCTCCTGTCCTGACTCCTTGGAGATATAAGTCACGCGTAACCATGACATCCTGCAAGCAATAATTGATCAACTTGTCCCAGTTACCCTCGTGGTAGTAGGTGAGGGCATCGAGTCCGCTCCCTCCCTTTTGTAGCCCAAGGGTTTCTTTGACCAGTGCATCCAGTTTGACCCTATAGCCAACTCGTTCTTCGACTTTTTGCAAAATATCAAAATTGGGTAGCGTGAAGAGGTCTCCCACATAGTAGGGTGAGAGCGCTGGCAAATCAAAATCTATACTATTAAACCCAACAATTCTGTCTGCTCTCTCAAAAATCTTAAACATTTCGCCAAACTCTTCTTCACGGAATGCCCTGAGCTCCCCTCCTGTTCCGAGCGAAGCCACAGGCGAAGTGGGGTCATACTCTCCCCACCACACACCCGATACCGACACTCCAAGCTTTGCTGGATAGTATCCACCCACCTCATCAAATGCTTTCTTGGTCTCCACGTCAAAAACAACCAATCTCATATCAGGATTGTATCAGTCAGACTCTATTAGAACTACTTCTACTCAGCATTTTTGGCACTACCCACATCGTCAGCCCCGTGATCATTTGTAGGAGGAGCGTCACCAAGAAATATTGGGAGATGCCATTGTGCCAGTACCTGACGAAGTCCATATCAACGGCGAGTGTCAGATCTCCCTCTAGTTCGTGGTGCATGAGGTATCCTGAGATCATCATCCACAACCCTAGAGCCACGACGCCCCACATCACGATTTTGTGAATTTTTTTTGCCCAACTATAAAGCTGTTGTAGCGACATAATTCCCCTAACCACGCCTACGCTTATCCCGTAGCCGCTCCAAATATTTTTTCACTTCCGAGGCAGCCTTGCCATACGCTTCATCAATAGCCGAGAGAAGTGTCTTACTCTTCCCCTCCGCGACAATTTCACGACCTGGCAGGCGGAACATTGTCTTAACTCTATATCCCCAGCGCTCTCCGCGGGAAAGAGTGACAAATCCTCGCTCTAACTTGGTTTTCATGCGACCCAAATACGTCTCAAGACCTGCGAATTTTTTGATTACCTTTTCTTTTGTATCCCCGCTCGTTGATACCCGATTAAACGTCATCTGCCACTTCATATCGTAACTATAGTGTACCATCAACATTATTGGCGCGTCGCCGTCAGGATCGCCAATTCCCTGACCTGTTCAGGGTGTTCTACCACCTGTCCCTCTACCCGCACCTCGACGCTGTACCCTGATTGTGTAAGCAGTGTCAGTATCTCCTGGGGCAGCCTCCCTCCTACGGGGTGTAGTTCCATCACGATATTTTTGATGCGGGGGAATTCGCTTTTAAGCGACTTGAGGATTGTCCCCTCCATCCCCTCAATATCCATCTTTAACAGGTCTATCTCGCCTTGCACCACTTCTGTCAATGTCACTCCCCTCACCTGTAAAGGTGTTGTTGTCTGCCGCTTATCCCACCCGCTTAGGCTAGCGCTGACTGTGGTGAACCAGTCGTGTCCCGAGTTGTCCGCATGTAGTGTCACCTCACCCGATTTGGGCGCGAGCGCCGCCTGTACCAGATCCACTCCTGTCAATTGATTCTCCTCTACGTTGCGCTTAAGCAACTCAAAACTGTGGGGATAGGGCTCGAGCGCTATTACCCGCGCACTAGGGTACAGCAGTTTAAAGTAGAGAGTTGTGTCTCCAATATACGCCCCCGCATCCACTATCACTGGGTGCTCTCCCTCAAGCTGAACATAGTAATCATTGCGCCCAAAAACTTCGCGTTTGAGTATATGGAACTCCTCGCTGTTCTCGTACCACATGGTGTACTTACCAAGCTTAGAGCTTTGCAACTTGACCATCTCTGCTATTATAGAGCCATGTTCAAGCGCTATATCCTTACCTTGAGCGATACAGTCCTTGGTATCATCGAATTCCTACTCTCGCTCCGCATACTTCTCAAACTCTTTGGAGCCTCCACCCAAGCGCCATTTGTGCAGTGGGTCTACGAGACAACAAACCCACTTCTTGCCCCCTTTGAGGGTATGTTCCCCACCTCATCACTCTCGACCAGTCTAGTGCTTGAGATCTCCACCCTCTTTGCCCTCATCACCTATGCTTTTGTTGGTGTCCTCCTCGAGTCCATCATCCGCCAGCTGGCCGAACCTCCACGTAAATAGCCCATCTCGTCCTTTTTCCTTCCTGCTTGACATATTATTCGGGTTTTATTAGCATAGAGATATGAGAAATCGAACTATTGTTGAACAAGCACAAGGCCTATATCAATCAGGAAAGAGAAAATTTGAAATCGCCAAAGAACTAGGTCAAAGCACTAGCAACATAAGTCGTTGGTGTCGAGAATCCCCTGGCATATATAACCAGAAAGAACCTACAAACCACTTTGAGAGAAAAAGAAACCATTTATACAGCTTAGATAAGCTTCGAGTAAATAGTTTAGATCAGAATACTGCCAAAACCTTGCTATCGATATTCTATTGGTGCGAAGGAGCCAAATACCCCGGAAGTAACACACTAGAATTCGTTAGTAGTGATGAAAGAATGCAAACAACGTTTATTAAACTCTTTAGACTTGCCTTTAAAGGAGAAATTGACGAAGGTAAATTTAGAGTATTTCTCCAATTACATACAACTCATGATGTAAAAAGCTCCATTGGCTACTGGTCAAAACTATTACATATTCCTGAAAAACAATTTATTAAGCCCCACATAACCATAAAAAAGGGTGGGAGATATCGAAAAATATACAATGGCACGTGTGGCCTTAGATATCATGATTACAGTTTGTTAATCCGTATAATGGGTTGCTATGATCAGGTATCAAAGCAGATCACTCACAGCCTGATATAATTTTCAAACCTGGAAGGGTCGCATAGTGGTCGAGTGCCGATGTCTACTAAACATCTGTGGGTTAATAGCCTACCGAGGGTTCGAATCCCTCCCCTTCCGCCCCTCTTATTTATTTTTCCCTGATATAATCCTTGCTACTGGAGGAGTCCGATAGTGGCCATTCGAGAAGGTTGCTAACCTTCGACTCGTAAGAGTCTCGTGGGTTCGAATCCCACCTCCTCCGCAGTTTATAAAATCCCCAGAGTAATTTATAAATCCGTTATAAATCCTCTTGATATATTTCACCTAGTTTGAGATAGTACCTCCATATGGAGCCAAATCAACCAGTCGAGCAACCAACTTCTCTCCCTCCAACACCTCTTCAATCAGCTGTCCCCCCAACTCCAACGATGACTCCACAACCAAATACTTCCAAGCTCCCAGTCATCCTTCTTGTCCTAGTCTCTCTCATCTCTTTGTCTGGATTCGTATATTTCTACATCCAAACCCAATCGCTCAAACAACAGCTAACTAGCCAACCCTCCCCTACTCCCACACAAAGCACAAGAGCTACTCAACCATCTCCTGTCACTAATTCAACCGCCAACTGGCAGAAATATAATAACGATAAATATGGCGTATCAATCAAATACCCACATAATTGGTACAACCAAACGCTATCTGATTGGTCGTTTAATACTGCTTTTGATGATCACAATTTCGTAATTCCAGAAGGTACAGAGTTTTTGCCTACCATCAGTCTGGCCTTCAATGAATATATGGATACCAGAGATAATACCTATCACTTTACAGAAACTACAGTAGAAGAAGCCTTATCTAGATATAAGGAAAGTGTGTATGGTGAAAATATCCAAGAAAAACAAATCGCTGTTGGCAATCATAAAGCCTATCAACTCAACGGAAAATTTGGACCCGGAATGCTTGAAGGACAATTTTACAAAACCACTCTAATCCAAATGTCAGAGAAAGTTCTAGTATTTACTCTAACCAAAGAACAATTTGAAGATATCTATGACCAAATGCTAGACACCTTGACTATTTCTGCCTCCCAGTAGGTTCTAATAGCGTAAAAGCATCTCCGCCCAGTATGACAAAGCCAACCTTGTCTCGTCTCCAAAACGAACTTGAAGCTATTAAGCTCCGCAACCGGCGGGTGGAACAAGACAAAGCCTGGGAAACTAGCCTTGCACGTAAATGTACTGTTGCCGTACTCACCTACCTGACTATTTTCATCTTCTTCTTCACCATCAAAGTCGAAAAACCATTCATCAATGCTCTCGTCCCCACGCTCGGTTTCCTCCTCTCTACCCTCTCACTCCCCTTCATCAAAAAGTGGTGGATCAATAACCTATGAACATCTGCGTCTTTGGCGGTAGCGCTACCTGGGGAGAAGACGATAGCGTAAACGGCGGTTGGGTCACTCTACTCCGCAATCAACTCGCTCCACAGCGTATCTATACATATAACCTCGGTATATCTGGTGACACCACCAACGAGATGGTGAGCCGCGCAAAATCAGAGGCCAAAATGAGGAAACCTGATGTAATCATCTTCTCCATCGGACTCAATGATTCAGCCCTTATTGATCCTGAGCAAAGACCCCGTGTCTCGCCCCAAAAATTCCAAGATAACTTAACTAAGTTGTTGAGTATTGGTCAAGAATTCACGAAACATATTATATTTATCGGCCCCACTTCGGTTATAGAAAGTAAAACCACCCCCATCCCATGGGACAAAGAGAAATACTACACCAATGCGAGCGCCAAACAGTTCAATGAGTCCCTGAAGACATTTTGTACATCTCACCAGGCGACATTCATCAGCATTAATAGTCTACTACTGTCGGGTGACATTGCTGAAGACGGCCTCCACCCCAATACCGATGGCCATAAGAAAATATTCGATACGGTCAAGTCTGTTGTCCAGACTTTGCTAAAATAAACTCATGAGCGTGTGTGTATTTGGCGACAGTATAGCCTGGGGAGCCTACGATCCAGTTAATGGCGGGTGGGTTACCTTGTTACGCAACTATGTCGAACGGGAGTGGGATAGACTCAACGATAAATCTGTTTATAATCTCGGCATCAACGGTGAAACAACATCTAGTCTGCTCCCCCGGTTCAAACTCGAATTTAAAGCCCGTGAACCAGAAATTGTCATATTTGCCCTTGGCATTAACGATTCCTGTTTTTGGAATGTTGGTGGTCAACAGCTAGTCCCAATCAAAGCCTTTCAGGCTAATCTCACCCAACTCACTCAGCAAGCTAGGGTATATACCAACCAAATAATATTTGTCGGTCTCACGCCTATTGACGAGCGAGTGACCCACCCCTTTGACAACGAAAACACTTTTGTCGCCAGTCAAACTCACCAATATGATCTCGCAATCAAAAGACACTCTCTTAAGCACCATCTTGCTTATATAGACTTGTCATCCTATCTCACTTTAGAAGATATAGACGACGGTGTACATCCAAACACCCTGGGCCACCAGAAGATTTTTGACGCAGTGCGACCAGTTGTAGAAAAAATGTTATTATCTAAATAATAGCTAGTACGGAGATAGTTCTATGAACAAAAAAATCGTCCCCATTGTTATTGTCCTCTTGTTCCTGGCTGGCGTCGGTTACTACCTCAAAATGAAACCCTCCTCCATGATAGGTAAGCAAAGTGCGAGCTCAGCCCAAAGCGAAGCTATGCAATTTGCCGAGGCAATAAACTCTGGTCGCCCCACCACCTGTACCCTCACCAAAGGGGCAGATTCCATGGAATATCACATCAAAGGTAAAATGATGGCAGCTGATATCTCGACCACCATCGAAGGTAAAACTACGCTGTCCCACATGATCAACGATGGTAGTTATCTCTATACTTGGAGCGACACTCAGAAACAAGGTGTCAAAATGTCTATCCCCTCCGAAGAAGATTCCCAAGCCGCGGTGGACAAAGCCAAAGAATATCAGGCAGCTGCCCCCAAATTCGAGGGTGAGGCAGACTATGAATCTTTCAAAAGCCAAGGCTACACCATCAACTGCAATACCAGCAGTGTAGGAGACTCTGTTTTTACTCCTCCCTCAGACGTCACCTTCACCGACCCCACTCAAATGATGCAACAGCTAACTACTCCTGAAGGTGGTCAGATCGACTACAAAAAGCTCCAAGAACAATATGGGAACATGGTCCCAGCCGAAGAGTAGTCTTACTCTGTTTCAATCGGTCCAATCAAATCTAGGTATTGTCGCATAGCCCGACCCATCCCGTACTCACGCTGGATCAATTGCCTCGCGTTTTGCATCATAGTGACCCAATCCGCAGGGATACCTAGGTCATTGCGCGCATAGTAAAGTGGTAAGACTTGTGATTTGAGTGTTTCCAGTATATGTTCTGTGAGATCACTATCATTTAGTCCCCACCCCACCCCTAGTAGTTCTATCTCATCCACCCATCCGTCCCGAGTCGAGAGCGGTAATACGCCATTGAGTGCCGCCTTCATCCCACTCGTCCCGCATGCCTCAAATCCTACTACGGGTGTATTGATCCATACGTCACATCCAGCAACCATTAGTCCCGACAACTCCATGTTATAGTGCGGCAAATATACCGCCACTCCTTTGAGATCTGAATTAAGCCGATATTGCAACTCCTCTAGGAGCTTGTGCCCGTCTTCATCGGCCGGGTGGGCAATCCCGCTATAGACTATCCGTACCGGCCGCTCACTATTCCTCGCCATCTCCCCAAATTGTTTGAGTCGCTCAACAAGGGCGAGCGGGCGTTTGTAGCGCACAATTCGTCTCCCCCAACCCAAAAGAATGGCGTTCTCTTCCCACACCACCCCAGTCATCTGTGCAATCCGAAAGAGCAATTTGCGCTTGTTCTCACGATGTTGACTCCAGATCTCCCCCTCCCCTATTTTGTCCCAAGTCGGCAGATGGATACCGTTGGTAATAGCCACCATCGGGTGATCTGCCCAAATTTCTTTAGCTTTTTTAGCATGCAGCTTTGATACTGCATTTATTATGCCGCCGGCCCTCAAGGCAAGCATAGTCATGGAGAAGGTCGAGGACTGTTGTACAAGCCCTAGATCTACAAGTTGTTTAACAGGAACGGCAATCTCTTCACTATATTTGGTCAAAAGGAGCGCAACCAAGTCGTTACTAAAAACATCGTTGCCCGCCGCCACAAGCGTATGATTTGTAAACAACACACGGTTTTTAGCCCTTTCTTTTGCTCCCTCAAAATCAAGTTTATGCGCCACCATCTCATGGTGGATGAGTTCGTAAATTAAAAATGCCGAATGTCCCTCGTTCAAGTGGTAGAAACCTGGGTGATAACCCGCCGCAAATAACATTCGCAAGCCTCCAATTCCAAGCACCATCTCTTGTTTAAGTCGCGTTTCCTTATCAGTTGTATAGAGCGTATCGGTAATGTGCTCATCTTGCTCACTATTACCCTCAACCTTGGTATCCAGCAGATACACTTTGACCGTTTTGTACTCCCAAATCCACGCACGTACCCCCACATTATCTTCACCAATAGGTAGTGTCACAATAAGTGGTTTACCTTTTGAGTCCTGTGCTAACTTAAGACCTACTTCTTGCGGTGTTTTACCTTCGTGTAGATTGACGACCTTGCCCTCGGGCGAGAGTTCAGTATGGGTGAAACCTTCTGCATAATACATCCCCACTGCCACAAGTGGGATCGCTTGGTCTCCCGCCTCCCTCACATAGTCACCGGCAAGGATCCCGAGCCCTCCCGCATAAATCTGTAGATCATCAGACAATGCATACTCAGCCGAAAAATACGCAATCGGACGACTCATGATACGATCCTCACTTGGCTATACCATTTGTGGTACTTTTTGGCACTCGCTTCCCAAGAAAAGTCACAGACCAAACAGTTCTCCACGAGCTTGTTCCACAAGGATTTGTTCTTAAAGGTTGTTTTGGCCTCAATCACGGCCCCGTAGAGTGCCCAAGCATCACGGTCATGGAACGAGAACCCATTGCCAGTAGCAGTGACAGGATCAAAATCAACAACAATATCACTCAACCCCCCTGTCCGTCGTACAATAGGGACTGCCCCGTAGCGCAGAGCCTCAAGCGCCACAATCCCACCTGGTTCAAAAATACTGGGCATAAGAAGAGCATCCGCCCCCGCAAAGATTTTTCTAGGAAGAGAGAAGTTGGACACTAAATGCAAGCCCACCCGCTCAGGATATTTGGATTGCAACAAAGTCAGAGCTCGGCGGTAGCTATCGTCTCCGCCCCCCATAAAAATCACCTGGATATCAGAATACTCCACAAGTAAATGAGGCAAAGCTTTAATGAGCATGGTAAGCCCCTTTTGCTCTGTCAGCCGTCCGCTAAAAGCTAGCAAAAAGCTCCCTTGTTTAAAAGGCAAACTAAATAATTTTTGGAGCTCTCGCTTGTTAATAGCGCGCTCTTCCACAAATCTGTCCTGACTAAAGCGTGCCTTAAGAGTTTTGTCCTTAGCAGGGTTAAATGACAATACATCTAGACCATTTAGTATGCCACTCAACACACTCTGTCTCTTGGTAAGCACTTTTTGTAGTCCTTCTCCGTATTCTTCTGTCACCACTTCTCTGGCATGAGTAGGTGAAACGGTTGTGATGGCGTCTGCGTTTAGTATTCCTCGCAGAAGAGCATTCTGCATATGGAGCCTCTCGTCCAAAATCGATCCAAGTGGGCTTTTCCCGTCATCGCGGTCCTCGATACTGCAATATTTATAGTCAAAGTTCCCTTGAAAGACAAAGTTATGTACAGTTAGCACTATCTTGACCTCAGCGAGCGCACTCCTATATCGTGTTGATCTACGCGCAAGCTCAATCAAATACGCACTATGCCAATCGTTGCAGTGGATCACTTCGGGGAACCACTCGCCCTTTTCTTTCTGCAGCAGGAGCCATTCCAGGCACCCTTTGCACATAAGCATAAACCGCACGTGGTCGTCCTTGTACCCAAACACATTGGCCCGCAGTTCATAATACTCACGGTTCTCCAAGAAAAAAGTCTTTACCCTCCCTTTGGGCTCAAATGATTTGATGTTACAAATTAGATCATCTTTGTCTGGTTTGTCAGAGAGTGGCACTCTGAGTCCCTCGACTTCCATCTCGAGTTTCCATTTTTTGCGCGACTGATCCATCGCCCCAAACTTGGGAGTAAAAATCCGCACATCATCCCCAGCTTGCAGTAGTGCATTGGGCAAAAAATATGACACTTGGGAGAGCCCCCCCACGGACACAAATGGCCCCGCCTCCGCCGTCACAAACAAAATCTTCATCACCCTATTGTACTACCTTGAGAGGGTCACTCCCCACACCTCTCTAGCCCCCGCTCTCTTCAATACTTGTGCGCACTCCCGCATGGTCGCTCCCGTGGTCCACACATCATCCACCAGAATTACTTGTTTAGGTATTTGGGCATTGGAATTTTGAATTTGTTTGTTTATTGGAATATGGTTATTGATTATTCGAAAAGCGTCCTTAATATTTTCAGATCGTGCTTGTCGGGTGAGTCCAAACATCGGTTTTGTTTTTCGCACACGCTCTAGCATAGTTAAAAATCGCCCACGGTGAATTTTGGCGACCAATTTCCCAAGTATTTCTGCCTGGTCAAATCCTCGCTCCCGCGCCTTTTGTGCAAACATAGGTACTGCGGTGACAATCTCCCCCTTCAAATCAAAGATGCAAAGTGAAAATAGAAACTCGATTATTTCCCATGCGCTCTTGTACTTGACCCTTTTCAGGCAATCCTGCACCATGCCACGGTACGAAAGCCCCACAAGTAATCGATCCATCCCGTATCGTGACTTGCAGCGCGTGTGCGTCCACCCGTCTAAACTCGGCTTACAACACATCGGGCATATTTGCTCAACAGCTACCAACTTCTTCTGGCATTCAGAACAAATATACTGCCCCTCTCTCCCACACCCCACACAAATCCTTGGAAAAATGAGGTCAATAATGCTCATATCACAAAAGTACCACAATAAAAAATGGCAAACAAATTTGCCGATGTTCGCGTAAGAAAACATTACGAGATCATGGCGAGTCGGTCCCGCCAGATGCGGAGTCGCCAAATCGAGTTAGAAGCGCGATTGGCGCTGGCCAATCGACGCTGTTTTTCTGTGCGATTACGGCAAGATTGTTGTTTCAATCTTGCATTTAGCCTGATTCTGTGATATATTTTGATCTATTGGGGACGTCTTGCTTTGACGTGTACCAGCTCATTAACATCTGCATACCAACTTTGACGAGAGAAGTTGTCAAACAGCGTCAAAAAAAATCTGTCAATAAAATTGCACAGACAGTAAACAAAGTATTGGCGAAAGCTGATGCTGCGTTTGCTTCCTTGATCGGTAACTACACCTTTGCGGGTTATAGAGCCTAACAGGACATTTACGTCCCACTTGCTCGTGGGGAAGACGTAGGTGGAAACACACACGAGACGTAACTCTGGGGTTGTCGCTCAGAGCCATATCATAGACTACCCTCCTAGGTCTGATGGTTAGATAATTACCAAAGATAAAAGAGGTTAAAATTTTACCCGCCGAAGCCTCGGCGAAGGTGGGCCAAAATTATCTAAGTATGTAGATGATGTTAGTAGCGGTACGCGGACGAGGGCTCATTGCCCTCCGTCTCCACACTAAACTTTTTTTCTAATGGCCTTGGCCAACTCTCGGTTCACGTCCCGCCGCTTGATATCCTCCCGCTTCTCCCACTCTTTCTTCCCCTTACCTATTCCTATCTCACACTTAGCCCATCTCCCCTTAAAGAATAACCGCAGCGGCACAAGAGTTAGATTCTTCCCTTCAACTTTCTGCTGGATCTTAATAAGTTCACTTGATTTAAGGAGGAGTTTACGCGACCGCTTAGAGTCATATTCTTGCCCCGCAAAATGGCTGTATTGCGGAATATCAGCCCCAACCAGGAACAACTCGCCCCCAATCAGCTTGGCGTAGGCATCCCGCAGACTCCCCCGCCCGCCCCGCAGAGTCTTGACCTCAGCACCTGTGAGCATCACCCCCGCCACCCACGTGTCGGATATCTGATACTCTCTCTTGGCCAGTTTATTAACTATCATACCCATATTCTACCCTAGGGTAATAAGGATCTGATAAATAAGAGAATCTTGACTATCTTTTTTTGAAAACCATTGTGCAAAGCTCAGGCGAGCATGGCCCCTGAGCGTAGCGAAGGGTCGCCTGACTGCACGAGAGGAAAATCGCCGCCGGCGATTATTCCGTGTTTTACAAAAAAACGGTAGACAAGATTCTCAAACATCAAAGTCCGAATTCCTTTACCGCATTATCCACAAGCACATACCCCTTATCATCTATAATTACGAGATCGCTCGCCCTCGCAAACTCCGAGTTGGCGTACTGCGCCTCATACTGACCGTCCACATTAAACACCACTACCCGCCCCGCTCCACTCTCTAGTACATAGACCAAGCTATCAGTAACCCACAGGGCAGTAGGTCCCTTCAGCAACTTCCCTTCTCCCTGAGAAGGGAATCCTTCCATAAGAAAAGCCACCGGCGCCCCTTGTCTATAGCGCTCCAGTTTACCGGTTGAGGTTAGTAGCCAGATATCTCCCACCACCTTCATATCCACCACTTTGGAGAGGTCAGGGGTAATCCCCGCGGCAAGCCATCGCCGCCTCCCCCCAAATGTCGCCCCCAGAGTAGGGTATTTCCAGATCTCACTCTGCGCTTTATCAAACACATAGATATTTCCTGCAAATACATCGATTTGAGTCGGCTCCTTCCAAAACTCATCAGCTTCAATGACCTTGACTGCCGGTTTTTTGTCCCAAAAATACTCAAACACACCACCGATTTCTACTCCGAATTGTTTGGTTTCATTCACAGCAATGTCGACGATGTTTTCATTTGTTGTCTCTATGACTCGCCTTGATCTATCCGCTAAGTGCATTGACACAACTTCCTTATTTTGAGTATCTAGTAAAAGCACGTTTCCTTTCCCATCCCCCTTCATGCTCTCAGCATTGAGCCCAGCTGACAAAACAGATAGTTCCGTCACGGTAGTCAACGTAATTTCACTTTTATTAAATACCCTCTCTTCTGCCTCAGCGATTGTGCGCAACAACCTCTCAGCTTGCAACTTGTATTCTTTCTTGGGTTCGGTCGCTAAATAAGTATTCACTTCTTGTGTACTTTGTGTCAGTAGTTGACGAGCACGCTCCGGGTTCAAATCACCCACCGCGGCCACCTCTGCAACCTTGTTCGCCACACTGGATTGGAGTTCTACTATGTTACGTTCCGCCACGAGCTTGACCCGCCTCACCATACCCACTCCAATCATTACTATAAGTAATACAAGAATGAGAGCTCCTATCCACAAGTTCAGCTTACGTGGCACACTCGTGACTATTTTCATTGGGATCCAAAGATGTGATTCTTTCTCTGGATTGACCGTCGCTATTAACGCCGCCACACCACTTGAGTCTGTTTGTGTATGGACCAAGGGAGTCAATAGCTCAGCTGGCTCTTCGTCACTGAGCAAAATTTCCTTTATTTTAGCTAAGCCTACACCCGCCACAAACTCGCTCGTTGAAAGGACAACAATGTCTTTCGCCTGCAGTTGACCTTCAACACTACTACCCGCACCCCAAGACTCGCACAGTCGTGCCAATTTCCCCTCTCTGGCCAAAAACGCCTCTACATCACCTGTTCCATACAGGAAAAGGGTCTCTCCCTGCCATAGTCCAGTGATAATCTTTATCTTGAGTCCTTCGCCAACACTTTGTATCAAAGATACTATCAATTCTACTAGCTGATTGCTGTTCAAAATTCTCTCACCCTTGCTCTCAATTTCCCTCAACATCTCAGCTCCTATTGTTGCCAAATCAAGCATTGAGGCTGGATCGTCCATTGAAAGCTGCAAAACTACTATTATTTCTCTACCAACCCACGTGAAAGATTGTGCCTGAAACCACGTTGTATTTGATGAAGATCCCACTATTTTTACGCACGAGAGTTGCACCATATCACAACATCATTATGGCTAACAATAATGTGAGAACTGCGAAGGCAAAGTGCAACCCCCCGAGCATGCGGATGACAAAATCATCTTTCATGCTCACCGCCCGCGTCATAGCACTAATCTGTTTCATCATCAAAAACGCAAAAATTGTATAGACTACAAGCAAAACCACGACTAGCAATTTAATAATTAACAAAAAAGTAATGGATTCAAGCAGAGTGAGTAAGTTCATTTCACCCTTCCCTCAATTTTTTCCTGTTCTTCCATATCAATCATTTGGTGAATAATCTCTGCCACCTTGTCGGGGTGAGGTACATTTACAAAATCAAATTCTGGAACCGTTGCCGCCGTTTGTATAAAGACGCCTCCGTAATTAAAGAATGTCTGAAACGCTCCACTTGCCTCCACGTTCACATCTTGGATTTCGTCTATCTTAGCCGTTGAAACTTTACGAAACAAAACATTTACAAAGTCAATGTCGACAATCCGCTCATCTGTCAGTATGTATATATTAAAAAACCACCCCATCAGCTTGGCGAGGGCATATCCACTCACAAACAAATACCACATAAGTATAAGCAGAAACTGAAAACTGGTAGGGAGTGCAATAAACGGCGGGAAAAAAGTAAAAATTGACGGGAGGGTCAACAAAAAAACAGTAAGGAGTATCCACGGCACATTCACAATTAGATGTTGGCGCAAAAATAACACAACCTCCTCACCCTCCTCCTGAGATTCAAATGTTGTGCTGGGGGGAAATGTCGCATAGCAAGTAAACAAGCCCCCCGAACCGGTTTTCTTGAGCAATGTCTTGAGTTGTGTCACCGAAAGGCGCTCTTTCATCACTTCCGCTTGTTTGTGTGCGCTCGCCTTCCCCACATAAATGTCCGCCATAATCTGAATTTTAACATAATCACCAATCATCAATAACCAAGCTCCAAACAATATCTAATCACCTAATTAGGTCATTAAATCTTAGAATTTGTTTGATGATTGGAATTTGATTATTGATTATTTCTTTTCAATATTGAAAAGACCAGATTTAAGCGATATCCTCCCTGGACTTCTCAGATTAAACGCTTTTTTAAAATCAACCCCCGAGATTGTCGTACTCCATTTATTCGTCTCAAACGTCACATTGGCTGTGACTCCGTTATTCCCATATGTCACGCTCACCCCAGAAACACTGGTGAATCCGCCAATCCCCTGGAGATCGGCCTTGCTATATGGATTGCCCCCCCAGCAAGATGATTCTGGTGTCACCCGTCCCGAGTCTCCCCCACCTTGAAACAAAACTACCCATGCATTCAGAATATCGGCCATTTCTTCTGAGTTGAGCCATGGATGACTACGTCCGCAGGCGTCTCCTGATCTGGTTTTGTACCATGCTTTGTAGAACCACGGACTCCCCGCCACTTTTTCATACGCCTGCCCAGTCCATCCACCTTGGCCCGAAGGGGTATCCCAAAATCCGGGGGTGTTATGTCCATTGCTAGTGTACGATTCTTGATACCCTCCCGAAGTCGAAGCATACCAGGTCGAAAAAGGCCCACCTCCCGCATAAACCACTTTTCCGCGAGTCTCATTCACTGCCTGTTCCCACCTCCCCCCTTTTGGAGCTGGTTTAAACACTTGGCAGGCCTCAGTCGCACAAATAGATCCTCCCCGCGCCAGTGCATAACTCCGCGCCGCTATTGCCTGGGCTTTAAGTGCTTCCATACCGCCCTCGTCTCCCCATGACCCTGGCATTTCATAGATGCGCTTGGCATATTCTTCGAGTGAGTAAGTACCATAACCCTCTACCACAATCTGCGCTTCGGGGTTATGATCTTTAATCTCGATCCCTCCTCCGTAATAGGCTTTGAGAATTTGCTCAAAACTTTGCCCTTGTTTTGCACGCCCAAACGCTCCGTATTGGCTCATGCCTTTAAAGTGAGGTGCCCCAAATGAGAACGCGGCAAAAGCCGGCGAAAAACCTGGATTATAGTCAGGGCGGCTCGCGGAGTCATCCGCTAGCGGCACATCTCCTACAGTAGTCTGGAACGTCCCTGATTTCTCCGACAAGATTGCCTGCTGTTTAGCCGAGAGAGCAGCAATTTTGCCCGATAATTCTGCCTGATATTTCTTTGCCCCAGCAATCTCACGGTCAAAGAAAGCTTTTTGGCTATCAAGTTTCTTTTGGAGTCCTGCGAGCCGTATACGATCTGCCTCAATCTTCTGTTTGTCATCCTCCAGCTGGAGTATGTCTCTTGTGATAGTCACAATCAGATTTTTGTCTTCATCTGCCGTTGCCGACTTATAGGCTAGCCCTCGTGTTAGCTCTCCTGCCGAGCGCGAGGACACAAATACGAGCAAGGGAGAAAATAAGCTGGTCTTTTTGTACAAGTCCCGGACTTTTGCCGACAGCACAATATACTGCGAGGCTATCGCCTTATCTCGCTCCGCGACACTTACCTCTAGTTCCTCTATTCTAATTCCTGATTCCTTGATTTGTGCCTGTATCCCGCCAATTTGTTTGTTAAGCTTGGCCACTTCTGACTCGAGCGGCGTTGTGGCCTTGACCGACTGCTCCATTTGCTGCTGCAAGTCAGCCATTTGTTTCTCAATTTCTTCTAGCGATTCCGCCTTCACTACCGCTTCGTATGATAGAATCATGCCTAGTATCAGAACGACTGCGGTGACTATATGAACAAGCTTTTTCCAGAGAGAAACCATACCCATATCCTAACACACGCTCGCCCAGCTCTATACTCCATACTCTATACTCTATACTTTATACTCGCCCCTGCGGCCCTCGCCATCGACCCCACTAGTGGGTGCCCCGGTAGCTCCGCCACAAACCCACAGATCAACACGGGTCTTGGCTGTATCCCCACCTCTACTGCCGGATTTTCCTCCGCCCTCCTCACCTTTCTTACAGGTTTAGCGGGAGGTATCTCCATCATCATTATGCTCATTGCAACTATCCAGATTATGACTGGTGGCAATAATGCCGAACAAGTTAAAAAGGGCAAAGAATTATTTACTGGAGCGATCACCGGACTTTTGTTTATTATCTTCTCCGTGTCTATTCTACGAATAGTTGCAGGTGATATCATCAAACTACCAGGGTTCATTAATTAAATATGCCAGAATTCATCGACTATACATCTCTCAATAAAGCAATCGGCTTGGGCAGTGGCAGTCTTGCAGACACCGATAGCCTTGGTGGCATCATTGGTGGCTTTCTTCCTTATCTACTGACGATCGCAGGACTAATCTTACTTGGAATGCTAGTCTTTGGAGGCTTTACCATGCTCGCCGGTGCCGCCGACAAAGAGTCACAAGAAAAAGGTAAAAAAATGGTGACCGGCGCCCTCACCGGCTTCTTTGTCATCTTCCTCGCCTACTGGATCGCTCAAATCCTCCAGGTCATCTTCAAAGTCAACATCATCTCATAGAATGCAAATAACGAGGTGCAGGACGGGACTATTTTGCGCATTGTAGGGTCGAACCTTTCAAGAAAAATGACGAGAACACCATCACGAGAAAATTTTTCCTGAAGTGAGCTTCACAAAAGCAAAATATGTCTGGCCGATCCTCCTCAATTATTTCCCAAACCGTCTCTGCCTCCGCAGATACTCCTCTATCGCCTCATCAAACTGCGCTGGCCCAAAATCAGGGAACAAGGTCTCGGTAAAGTACCACTCTGCATAAGCAGCACTCCACATCAAGAACCCACTCGTCCGCTTCTCTCCTCCTGTCCGTATGATGAAATCCGGATCAGGCGTCCCCGCCGAATCTAAGTACCCCTCTAGTTCGGATTCTGTGATTAGAGGAGACTCCTTAACAGGAGACGCGAGAGAATCTCGAGTCGGGACGCCAGAGGCGGAAGGTGTCTCCTCATGGTTCCTCACCATCCTATTCACTGCTCTAACGATCTCATCTCTCCCGCCATAGTTGAGCGCGAAAGTTACGGTAATTTTGTCATTTTTCTCGCTCTCCTTCATGGCATTTTTCATCCCTTCCTGGATATCTGGCGCAAAACTTGTTACGTCTCCGATCATCTGGAGCCTTGCCCCTCTCTCAATAAATTTCTGAACTTTGGTCACGAGTGCCTTTCGGAACAAGTTCATAAGCGCAGTAACCTCCCCCTTTTCTCTCCCCCAGTTCTCGGTACTAAAAGCCCAGAGTGTTAAATATTTGATGCCCAATTCCCCCGCGTGCTCTATCAATTGTTCTACCACGTTATCGACCGCATACGCGTGTCCCGCCACCGCCGCGAGCCCCTGCTTCTTGGCCCACCGCCGGTTCCCGTCCATTATGATGCCTACGTGGCTGGGTACTCGATTCTTGTCTAGCATATAGTTGTCCCAATAATTTTCTTACCAAGCATAGCATCAGAAACTCGTCCAGGGACCATCCCGCTAATTATCTGGCTTGTGATCCCTAGCTTAGCTAGACCAAGACATTCCTCCACCTTGTGCAACATCCCCCCCGAGACATCTACGCCGTTTGACCCACCCAAATGATTCTTTACTTCCGCAAAATTATCTCTCGTGATTACATTAAATACACTTGCCTGTCCTTTTTTGTAGACACCTTCCTCTGAGCTTATATGAATTACTCTTACCTCATACTTTTTGGCAAAGTAGGCTGCCAACTCATCAAATACTTTCTCTGTCGAGTAAATATCACAGCCCTTGGACTCATCTATGACGGGATCTCCATAAACCAGAGGCACCATATCTAGCTCCATAGCATCAACCATTGATTCCATGAAGACTTTTTTTGTTTTACCATTTTTAACACTCATCATCGATGAAGGAGAAAAAGAGAAAGTTGGTATTCCTCTCAACAATAATTGCTCCAGCACTATTTGATTTAACTTAACCGCATCATATCTCACCCACCCAAGACCTACTCGACTATTTTCATCCACAAATCCTTCGATAGTTCGATATTTATGGGCCGAAAAATGTGCAAATGACCCCGCCCCATTCCCAATAATTATTTTTGTGTTTTTCAACTCCCTCCATCCTTCACTAATCTCACTTGCCAATCTAGATAAGATATCATCCCGCAACCCATACTGCACATTCTTGTCAGTGATTACCCCCCCGCCAATTTTAAGTAAGATGAGTTTTTTCATGCGTACACCATTTGTTGTATCTCGACTGGAATTCCGATAGTTTCTTTATACATTCTGACCATTTCTCTATCTCTTGGTCTCAAATCCTTAAACTCTGTTAAGACAGTAGCTCCCTTGTCTCGTAGGAAGTGCTCTTGATCCTGGTTTAACCTGATTATAAAGCAGGCAACTAAAAAACTTACATCTCTGTTTTCTCTATGTTGCTCAACCACGAATCCCTCAGTCATCTGTGTTAACTGGTCTGGAGATAGATCGACCCCTCTTTCTTCCAGGGATTCACGTATCAATGCAAACTGTAATACAGAGTTAAGTCCTACCCAATCTCCCGCATCAACCGCCCCCCCAAAAGATTCCCAAAGATATTCTATATCCTCGTATACAGATTTATTGCCTTCAATTTTTTCTAACTTCCCTGCATTCTCAGGATTTGGGGGGAATAACAGAATTTCCCCTGCAATAGTCACCCCAATCCCTCCCACGCCCCATTTTTCACTCACCCCAGCCCCTCCCCAAATCGTGGATCATTAACAATGATCTTGTGCCAGGGTGAATAAATCTCTGGATGTTGCTCGGCATCCCGCTTCAAGTCGTCCCGCTCTATCCACTTATAATCGGCCGCTTCTTCTGGGTTTATCTTCACTTCTCCATCCCACTCGCCCACAATGACTGTATCTAGTTCATTCTCGCACCAACCTGGTTGTGCAGGATCAGGCGCTTCATAGCTAAACGCATACAAAATTCTTAACTGCTCTCGACCAATTTTGATTCCCATCTCCTCTTCGAGCCGACTGGCTGCACGCGGCAAATATTCATCACCTGGCCGCATGTTGGTGCAACACGTATTGCTCCAGAGCATTTTAAACACTGGCTTCGCCTCTGCCCGCTTTTGGTGTAGTAATTCTATCTTGCCATTTTTCTTCCGATACAAAATCACTGACAATGCCCTGTGTTTAAGACCTTTGCCCTGGTGTGCCTCGTATATATCAGCCGTCCCTATCTCCAGATCTTGCTCATCCACGAGGACCACTTGCCTGTTTTGCATAAACAATACAGTCGTCTTTTATCCCTAAATCATTCGCGCTTGTCCTCTCCAAATCTTTCTTGTCCTCCTCCATCTGATGTTGCAGAGTCGCTCTATTCAGCTCCCACAATTTCTGATGCCAACGCCAAATCTTGGGTACGCTGTAACCCTCTCGCTCCACACCCTATTGTCGCCAAAGTCCAGCTAATCATTCACCGGGCGCGCCAAAACCGTAGAACCAGTGCAATGAGAAGTCCTTGCCACAACAAGAGCCCAATCAGTGTACTCCCCAGCACGAGGGCCGCGAGCTCACGTCCTATGGGGCCAAGGGTAAATGCATAGCTAAACACCCTCCCAACCACAAATAGTCCCACAAGACCCAGAACTGGCGAAAGCGTAACTGGCAGCAATACTGGCTTATCCAACACCATCCTCCTCACCGACTGGTAAGGATGGATCGCGAGTCCGGCCAGTGTCACGCTCCACACATAGCTCATCCACAAAACAAGTGTTTTCATCTGGCAAATCCCCCAAACAGTCCTAATATTAATTCTCTAAATTGTTCCCCGTACACTATACGCAATACTCCATACACAATACCGGCGACTGGTATTACCAGTCGCCAAGGGTTCACCGCCAGCCAATTACCTAAGCCGCGTGCCCAACCAGGAATGATCTGAGTATCCACCAATTTTTGCTGTTCTTTGGCTTTTTGTTCCAACTCAGCGATAAATCTATTCTCTGGTTTCATAAGCCACTCTAAATGCTGTTCGTGCTCTAAAGAGCAGTGACTCTGTCGCCTTGACGCTCATTTCCATTCTCTCTGCAATCTCTTTGACGCTCATCCCTAGCTCAAAGCGAAAACTCAAAACATCTCGGTATTGCTCACTCAGACCATGATATGCCCGCATAAACCGGGCTCTAAGCTTGCTCTTCTTCATCTCAAATTCTGGGGTATGGATATCTGCCACGATCGCATCAAATAATGGGGAGGTCTGCTCAATGACGGCACGTACATAACGCTTGCGGTAATAGTCCGCCACTTCGTGGCGGGCAATCGAGAGTATCCAGGTCTTGAGACTGGACTCACCACGGTAGAGTGATAGCGAGTCAAGTGCCGACAAAAACACTTCTTGGGTTAGCTCCTCCACCTCCTCATGCCCAGGTAGTTTGCCTGCCAAATATCGCTTTACGCTAGGCGAAAGGGTGTGGTAAAACCGCGTCGCCGCCCCCTTCTGACCATTCAAGACTTTCTCAACCAATTCCTCCATACTATATACATTATACTGGATACGCTATACTTGAGACATGCCAGTTTCTACCGTCAATATTGGTGAAAAACTCAAATTCCAGGGTACCCCCGCCAGTTCCCAGTATCCAGACACGAGCTCCCTTATCAACAACATTCTCCCCAATGTCTATATCGCCGGAGGTATTGTCATCTTCTTTATGATCCTCTTTGGCGGCTTTACCATCATCAGCAATGCCGGCAACACTGACA
This sequence comes from uncultured Pseudomonadales bacterium, assembly GCA_964527065.1. Taxonomy (GTDB): domain Bacteria; phylum Patescibacteriota; class Microgenomatia; order UBA1400; family UBA12108; genus CAJAUT01. The sequence goes on along the minus strand of CAZGNX010000001.1, from coordinate 34,324 downwards.
AAATCAAAGACGGTACCAAAACTATCACCTCTGCTATAATGGGGCTGTTAGTCCTCTTCGCCTCTTACTGGATTATCCAACTAATCCAAGTGGTGACAGGACTATCAATACTAAACAGTAATATATAAACTTATGCCAAGCACATTTGGTAGTATCGATTCCCCCATCACCGCCTACGGTTCCGTTGAGTCTGGCCTCCCTACTTTTATAACCAATGTTATTACGATTATTTTTGCCGCCGCCGGACTATTCGCTTTCTTCAACCTCATGATAGCTGGTTTTAGTTATATTAGCGCCGCCGGAGATACTAAAAAGATCGAGTCAGCGCTCTACTCAATCAACATGTCCCTCATCGGCCTCGCCATCATGGTAGCCGCGGCTGCCGTCACTGGCATAGTCTCTTTCCTCCTCTTTGGTTCTGCGACCGCAATTCTCTCCCCCAATATAGTCGGACCAGGATCACCCAACTAAACATATGAACAAATACCTCGCGCTCCAATTTGGCAACATCACCACTCCCGGTGGCTACCAACCAGGGACAGGCATCGAGGGGTCAACAAGTGCCGTGGAAAAACTCATCAGCAATATTCTTGTAATCCTCACTCTCGTGGCTGGCATAGCCTTCGCCCTCTATTTCCTCCTGGGTGGCCTCAATTGGATCACGGCCGGTGGTGACAAAGGCAAGATCGACAAAGCCAAAAGCATGATGACAGGAGGCGCAACAGGCATCATTGTAGTCACTGTTTCTTATGCTATCGTCTGGATTGTGGGCAAAGCACTGGGGCTCGACATCCTCAACCCTGGCGCACTTATTAACGGCCTTACAGTGAACTAAAAATGACAAACAAAATAGTCCCGATACTATATACCCTATACTCCATACTTTATACAAGAGCGTCTCTGGCGCATGCCGCCATCACCAACACCGCCGTACCAGGAGGTGACTCACCCGATGCTTCCCCACAACAATTTGCTATCACGATCGCTACTCTTTGGCAGACCATCATTCTTGTAGGTGGGCTCGCGTTTATCCTCTACTTTTTGCACGGCGGCTTACAGTGGATCACGGCCGGGGGTGACAAAGGCAAGATCGACGAAGCTAGGGGCAAAATCACCCAAGGTCTCGTGGGACTCGCCCTCCTCGCTGCCTCTTATGTCATTATCAAGTTTATTGAGATGGCCATCGGGATGAATATACTCAATATAATCTGGCCCACTGCCGGCTGAGCATATGAAAAAAATTTTACTGTATCTATTTCCTCTTTCCTCTTTCCTCTTTCCTAGCTCAGCTCATGCCCAAGCCGGCTCATTCAACGTCAGTATAGGTGATCAGGTCGAATCACGCGTCGCCATCAACACCGATCTTGGCTCATTCGTCAGCAAAACCATCTCTGCCATTATTCTTGTGGCTGGCCTTGCCACGCTCCTCTATCTTATCTATGGAGGTCTGCAGTGGATTAGTTCCGGTGGTGACAAGGGCAAACTGGACGAAGCGCGCGCCAAAATCACCAACGGCATCATTGGACTCGCCATTGTCGCCTCTGCTTGGGCAGTCTATCTCCTGCTAGATTATTTCTTTGGAATAGGTATTGCACAATAATCAATAATTGACTACACTATAACTAGATAGTACAAATAAGGAGAAAGATATGTTTGATTCAATCAAAGTTTACGCTCAAGCCCCAGGCGCTCCAGAACTCTCAATTGGCAAACCCGAAAACGTCGCCATCACCAACATTGGCACGCTCATCAAAGGGGCTGTCCAGGGTGCTCTACTTATATCTGCCCTGCTCGTCTTCATGTATCTTATTTGGGGTGGCATCCAATGGATCACCTCCGGCGGTGACAAAGGCAAAACGCAGGAAGCTCGTGATCGTATCACTGCCGCTCTCGTTGGCTTGGCGGTTGTGGCGAGCGCCTGGGCCATCATGCTTGTCATTCAATACTTCTTCGGTATCAGCATATTGAACGACAACATCACCCCACCCAAAGCCTACTAAGACTCCTAGCGTGAGGATGATCATCGTTAATTTTACGAACATACGTTAAGAAATTGAGCGAAAATTCGCCTGAAAATGCGAGTATGCCGTCTAGTCGAACAGGTGCAGACGAGAAGCCTGCGAGCAATCGTATTTGAGATCAATTTTAGTCAGTGAGATAAAATTAATGTGATCATCCGACCCTTGCTCTTTGCTATAATCATCCCATATGCCATGCAACGATACCGCTTCCGCCGCCGAACTATCTTGTCTCTCCGACTACTTCGGCAACATCCTTGAGGCCATGATCCCCCTCATTGGCATAGTTGCCTTTATCATGCTCCTCATTGGCGGTTTCAAGATTCTTACCTCAGGTGGTGATCCCAAGGGTATGGCCGGAGGCAAGCAGACAATTACTCTCGCAGTGGTGGGTATCGCGCTCTCAATTCTCTCCTGGCTCATCCTCTTATTCATCCAAAATACAACAGGAGCCAGTGTCACTGAGTTTAGATTTGGCTTTAACTAGCTATGAAAAAGCTCTTGCGTTTTTTCGTATTATTCCTATTTCCTATTTCCTATTTCCTATTTCCTCCTCTTTCCCTGGCCATCGACCCCTTCCCCCCCTTCTCTATTGAAGGCAACCCCGAGCGCGAGGAGTAGTTTGAGCTATTCAGTCTCTTTCGTTTCATACGAGCACCATATTTCAAAGTCTACGAAAACCGCGATCTCACTCGTGACTATCAACCACTAATGGTCTGTGAGTACGAAGGTGCTGATCGTAGAGATGACTATTGTGAGCGCGATAATCAATCAGGCGAGCTCATTGACGGCTGTGATGGTGGAGAGGTTGATCTCTGTGAGCGCAAGGTGGCCAATGGCAGAGGTGATTATCATAGTACAGTCTCTTCAGGCAATGGTAGTTGTACCGCCATCAAAGATCCTACCAAGAGTGGGGTTAGCGTGGGCGAATGTGAGTACAAGAAAAAACCCCGCGTTGGCTCCGATATCAAAGCTACGGACTTTTCCGCTGAGAATCGGACACTGAATCAAGAAACGGGAGCTGAGACGGGCGCTCGTCCACTCACTCGCCTCGTTTTCCCCAAAATCCAAAACGAAGCCCTCTTGTATGGCAACATGGGTACAGATAACGCGATCACTTGGGGTACCCACTTCCTCGGGCTTACTCAGTGCGAGATCATGACCAAACAGCTCATGGTCGTGATTCGTGCCAAGCAAACCAAGAACACTCTAGCTGAGACTGGGCAGTGGCCACTTGGCTGGGTCGACTGGGGCTACACAACCCAGAACGGCAAAACCTTACTCGAGATCCGCGACGAAATACCTGGAGGATTGGCAGGGGCTGGACAGGTGATAGTGGAAGCAACGGACGATTTTTTCTTAAACGCCGGCAATCTCGATGCCGTCTCCGATGCCTCAAGCTCCCGTAAACGAGCCTGTGACGCTATAGAAGAGGCAGCTTCACAAACTACCCCACCTGAGTGGTTTAGGGACCTCTCCCAAGTCCCGATGTATAGCCCCTCGTTTCGCCAGGGGTATGTCCACGCCAGTATCTGCGTCTGGGATCGCTGTTGCCCCGGAGAAAACTGCCCCTTTAGCAGCCTTGCGTTGGAGGGCAACTCCAACGCGCTCTACGGCGACATCTCTATCTCCCAAGCCTTTGGCGCCGCCCTTGACGATCTACTTCTCACCTATCCACTAGATGAGGCAAGCAAAATAATTCGCGACCTTGCCTCGTCCAACCAGCTAATTCGCTTTGCTGGCTCTGCGGCGCCAAACGCCACCGCCAAAAAGATTAAGGCACGCCTCATTCCAGAGCTTATGGCGAGCAATCCCTGTTTCAAATATCACTTTGGTTCCTACGGCGCCTTTTACCAAATCTACGACTATTTGGAAACACCATCTTTTCTCGGAGGAGATAAAAACTGCCCTGGCTACCGCCTCCAACCAGAGGTACAAAAAGAAAAGGCCGCGGCATTCCCCACCGGCAACCTTCTACAAGCTCTCATCAATCTCATTTGGGGCGCTCAGATTGACGACGTTGAACCTGTCGTTTATCACCTCTTGACAATTCCAGACGCAATGGGTCAAAGTATCGCAGAGATTAAGCAATACACCTACGACACTCGCGATACCTTGGCCGAGCTAGAATCAGTCAAAGAGTTTAATGTTAAACTCAGCAATGTCGTAGACGACAACCTTGATCTTCTCAAAGCAGGCAAATACTCAGGTCCCGCCGATGGTAGGCGTCATTATGGCTACTACACCTGTGCTGACAACATGTTTTCCGCTCAGCTTGAGACTAGCGTTGAGGCGTACGCTCTGGGTACCCGCAATGGCTGCGATACCGCCCAGGTGGTACCAGAAGGTAAATGTGACGGACGGCTGTTTGGTGAACTGCTTGGCAGTAGTAATTATCAGAGCGCGAGCGCCAAGGGCGAGAGCTACTTCTCGACGTTTATCCAACCCAATTTGAGCGCCGAACTAATGAACACCTATGCCGCCGCCGAAAAGGAGACCGGCGTACCGTGTGAAATCTTGGCGGGTATCCACTTTGTCGAGGCGGCCAATAACCCCAATGGCTCACTCGTTTCTGGGCGGGCTCTCGGCACTCCCGAGCCCGATGCGGGCGGTAAGATCTTCCGCTCCCTCCTTGAGACTGCCGTCTATGCGGGTGAACATCTCAAAGGCAAGGTGGGCGGGGCAATTGGGGATGCGCAGACTGCCATCACCGCTCTCTCCCGCTACAACGGTGGTGGCAACAGTAACTGTCAACTCGGTTATCCTTATCCCATCCCCTATGGCGGCTGTCCCCGCGCTTTTGAAGGCGAGGACGATCCCTACCCGACCAGCTTCCTCGATGGCAAACACGATTCGATGTATCTCCTCTACTGTGCCGACCGCACCGCCTGCGCCCCTCAAATCTTTGAAAGACCTGGTTCGTTTACTGTTGCTCTCAGCGTGTATAACAACATGACCAAGGGTGGTTATGAAAATACCGAGCTCCCCTCTCCCCCTCCCGCCCCACTAATCCCCCCCACAACACCAGACAACGAGCCTGGCACCTTCGGCTTCTTCCCCACGAGTTGTGGCCCGCAATCACTCTCCACCGCCCTGGGTTGTATCCCCTACACGAGAGAGGCCTTTGGCACCGCGCTTTTTGCTTTCTTGGTCGGCCTAGCCGGCGGTATCGCTATCGTGGTGATGTTTATCGCCATCTTCCAAATCATGACCGCCAGAGACAATGACGAGAAACTCAAAAAAGGCAAAGAACTCTTTGGTGCCGCCGTCACCGGACTCCTCTTCCTTATTTTCTCGGTCTCGATTTTGCGTATTGTCGCGGGTGATATTATCAAGCTACCAGGGTTCTAGGTATGAACAACAAATTCTTCCTTATCGCCGCCGCTATCTCGATCTCTCTCCTCGTCCTAGTACTACTTCTCTCGCCAAGTAAAAATGTCAGCAACCCTGCAGAACTACCCGTCCCAACTGGACCCAGCCGCATCGAACTCGCCGATCTCTCAGCCGAAAAACGCCGCGACACTATGGTGTATGTTGCTTCGATTGAAAACAAGCTCCCACTCTACCTCGAGTCCTTCGAGACCTCCGTGGGCATCACCACTTCTATCAACCTCTATCGCCTTGACGACGACGAAGCCGAGATTGTACGTCTCGAGATCTACGGCCTCTCATATCTCAACGCGGATGCAGACGAAAAAAAGAACCCCAACGTCACAGCGTTCAAAGAAAGTTATCTCAAGGCTATGGAGATGCTTGAAGGTCAAAATATTGATCCCAAAAAACTCATTTTCATCTACGGCGACAAAGAATATGTGAGACATACTACCCAAGCCTGGATTACCGCTCTCAAGCTCAAGCCCTAATATATGATAAAATCAGGTGAACTATGAAAAAGCTCTTGCTCGTCTTTCTTATGTTTCTCTTCCTCACCAGTCCCACCCCTGCCTCTGCCGTAGAGGCCACTCCTGGACTACTGAATGGCTTTATCTGCGCTATCAACAGCAACCTAACTATCACCAGCTTTAACGTTGCCAATACCCCAGAAGATCCCTGTATCAAAGATCGCCTGAGCTCAGTACCACAAAATCAATTTGCTTTTTTGGGTGGCAAGCTCCCTTCGGCTGATGGTCTCGGCTATATTTACAGCCCCGGTGTTTTGGGCACACAAGGCAAGGTTGTCGCCATGATCTATAACAACCAAATCTCCAGCCGAGAATATGTTGCCGATCTGCTTGACAACATTGGCATTCCCTCTGTCAGTCGGGCCTACGCCCAAGGCACGGGCTACACAGCAATGCAACCATTTCTCGAATTCTGGAAAGTCTTCCGCAATGTCGCCTACTCACTCTACATCATCATGTTCGTGGTTGTGGGCGTCATGATTATGCTCCGCACTAAGGTGAATGCCCAGACAGTGATTACCATTCAGAGTGCCATCCCCAACCTCCTCGTGACACTCTTGCTCATCACCTTCTCCTACGCTATCGTCGGTTTTATGATCGACCTCATGTATTTTCTCATCTACTTTGTCGTGTATCTCATTGCCTCAGTAGGGATCATTGATGCAAGCGCCTCCATCGAAAGGTTGATGACTCATTCTGCCTGGAATGTGGTCTTTGCTGGCCGCAACAGCATTATCCTAGCCGTTACTGGGTCTCTTCAGGGAGTACTGGGTAGCCTTGGTACTGGTGGTATTGGCATTGTTGGTGGTCTCGTCAACTTTCTCGACACTGCCACGCAGTTTTTAACTCTCGGAATGGTTTCGCCCCTTTATTTGTTTGTGGTGGTTAGTTTTATCATAGCTATGCTTAAATTAATGGTTGCTCTCATTAAATCCTACGTCATGCTCATCGTCCAAACCATCACCGCCCCACTTCAAATCTTGATGAACGCCATGCCCGGGAGTAAGGCCTTCTCTACCTGGATCAAAACCACAGCTAGCTACCTCATTCCCTTCCCCGTTGTGGCGAGTATGTTTATTTTCTCTGCCATCTTGATTGGCAATCCCACGAGCGCCATTGTCGCCAATGACCTGTGGCCAGGCGACGGCGGTCCCTCCACAATCGGCCAACAGAATCCTTTTGGGGTGAGAGATATTGCTGGACGTACAGAAGTCTGGGTCCCCCCCTTCACCTTGACCGATGCCTTAGGTCCCAACGCTGATGTCCAAAGTCTGGATATCCTGGCCTTGATCGGGTTTTTTGTTTTCCTCATGACCCCTTCAGCTGCCAAGATGGCTCAGGAATGGCTACAAGTCAAAGAATCTCCCTATGGTGCCGAGGCTCTCAAAGCCTTTGGTGGGGTTGTTTCAACCGGTGTGGGCTATCCTGTGGGCTGGGGCAAGCAAGCTCGTTCGCTCCGCGAGCAACGCTCAATGGCAGAATTCCAAGCTCGTGCCAACGTCGATGCTATGAAGAAATACGAAGAAGAAGGCAGTGGCAAACCAAAAAAATCAGCCTAAGCACTATATTTCAATCCCCAGTAACTTCTTCAGCTTTTCCCACGTCTCTTCATTTTGCTTGGCCATAATCATCTTAAAGTCCTCCCAATCAAAACCCATCCTGTCTACCCAGTAGCCTCGCAGTAAAAAGTACGGGGTCAAAAAGGGGATCATCCCAGGCCTCAGTTTTAGTTTTCCTAGGACTATTTGATCGCCAAAATATATCATTTTCTGCCAGTCTCGCATTTTCTGGCCGCCTTCCTGCGGAGACACTATCCCCCAAGCAATCTCATTTTGGATCTCAATCTTCTTCATCACCATGGGATTACGCCTACCCTCTTTGGCCTCTTCCAATGAGAATTTCAGTCCTCTCCCTAGGTACCATCCATCTGTGGCGCTTTTCCCCATGACAGGCATCTCCATATTGTCCCCATCCGCCGATCGCACGAGATCCTTCTGGTCGTCACTCACTGTTTTTGGCCCGATCCAATGAAAAGGATTTAGTGGGTTCCCCAGCTCAATTTGGCCAGTTTTAGGATTCTTTCTCTTCAAAAGACCGATTTTATACTTACTTTTATTCTCAATAAAATCATTCAACTGTTTCGAGAGGTTGGACACAGCTTCACTATTGTATTGTGCAACTGATGTAATGATCTTCATTTTGTTAGTCAAAGTGGGTGCATCCAAAAAGTCTTGGAATGCCTTCACCGTTTCTACATAAATCTTAGAATACTTATTTACCCAGTCTCCCTCCCGCTTAGATGGCATCGTGCTCATCTCCATCATGTCGTAATCCAAGTTTCCAACTACCCAAGTAAGTTTTTCCTCGTTAGTAGCACCCGGTATTTCGTGACCAACGAGTCTCTCTAATTGATCAAACTTCATGTCATCGATAAAATCTTTGTGTTTGTTCAGTTTAATCAGCTCCATCCCTACATCTCTTGAATTCTGGAGTGAGCGCATCCCTTTAGATTTAAAAGAAGTTCCTGTACGCGAATCAAGCCATATCTCTTCCCAAAAGTCAGTAAACACCTTCATTTCCTGATCGGTCTTTGTCTTCCCTTCAAAGAAAAAGTCTCTCGCTCCTCCTCCCGGTTTATACAAATCCCCCTCTGGATCTCTTAACCAGTCCTCACTCCCATTCGCCGACATAAAGTGTCTTAAAGTTTCTCCTCTTGCGTACGACAACAGGCCTGGGTTAGGGATAAACAACTTACCAAGCCCTTCAAAGCCATATTTCGTCACGTTGTATTTAGCAAAATATAAGATAGGCCACAACCCCGACTTTTGTGCAAACTGGCCCCCTGGGAGACTAGCGTAATCAAATCCTTTTCTACCAGGGACTGTCCCATCCATCAGCCATAGTTTCTCTCCGACGTTGAGGGTGGCAACATGGATATACTGCATATAGTTACGCACCCAATCAAGCTGTTCCTTGTCAAACTTGATTTCCTTATTAGTTAACATCGCCAGGTACGTAGAGTAGTCAGCGCTAGAGATCTCCATCTTTCTGTCCTTGTTCTTGCGCAATTTTGCCTTTTCAAGGGTAAGTTTTGCTAGGGCATTACCCATCTCCTGTAATCTAGATTCATTCAGCTGAATATTGTTAGTAGAAATATAGGCCAGCCATGATTGACCATTGGGTGCCCTCAGCTCACCAAGCGTCATCATGTCATCGATATTAAATCCTGGCAGTGGAGGAATATCGTTCCCCCTTTTATCCTTCCCGCGCAATTTTTCCCTGACCTTCATTGTCAAGAAAAAGTTGGTGTCTGCCCCTTCTCTCAAAATGAGTGCTGCCGCTCTCTGCCAGGCCTCATGGTTACCCCCAGCTTTCCATAGAGACTTAACCACAAACTCCAGATAAAGAGTCTTGGTTACCGCATCCTTCATGTTTTTTAGCTCGGGGTTATTCTTGGTACTAATTCCCATCAGGGCAAGATATATATCAGCCGTTTCCTCAAACACCAAATTGCCCAAGCGCTCCTCAGGGACACTATCTCTAATTTTGTAAATTTCGAGTCGGCAAAGTTCAAAAAACTCTTCCGCCGTCCCCACCCACTCTCCCTTCTCATTAAACTTTGCCCGGATTTCTGGGTGCTCGCGTAATAGATTTTGTAAAGCCACCTCACTACGCTTCATGCTAATACCCTGATTCTGACGCTCTCGCATTGCATGTTGCAACATCTGCTCTGCCGACATATTCTTGTCAATGAAGTCAAAGTTTTCTATAATCCTTGATTTTTCTATGGCTGGCAATTTTTCCCACTTCATTTCATCCTCTGTCTTACCTTCTACTCTCCACTTCTCCCGATCTATGTCCTCTAAGTCATGGAGCCGCCCCCGCAATTCAAACTCCACTTCTTCTAGATAGGCCTTCAGTTCAGCGTTATCGGGACTTCCTAGCTTGCTCTGATATCTCCCTAAAGCCGTACTCACACGACCATACAAATATTCTGCCTTAGGATGGCTCAATTTATCGATTTCAATAACCAGATTCCCGCTTGCATCCACTACCCCAAACCCATCATTTCCACCTTCTAATAGTTTTTTGATAAATCTATTATCATGTTTCGTGGCCTTGTCGTGTTTGTCGGCCACTTTGTCGGCTTGTTGAGCTATTTCTACCACCTCTGCCTGCTTGATCTCTATCTTCTTCTTAGTTAGCTTCTTCGGGATTAGTTTTAATTTTTCATTTTCCAAATTCTTTGCCGACACGCTCGTCTCTATCTCGTTGCTGCTGTCTCTGATAGATGTCAGTTCTTTGTCCACTGTCTTGCTGAGTGCGCCACCCTTTTGTTCAACTTGCTTAATCTTGGCTTCTATTACAGCATCATTCGCGCTCTTCTCAGTATCGAGATCTTTCACTGACCCCAACAACTCGTCAACCTCTTTGTGCTGAGCAGTGGTTAGTTTATACCTATCCTGTTTAGCCATTTTTTCCAATAGCGCAACCGCATCCCCAACTTTGCCGCTATAAATATACCCCTTCATCGCGGTGTTCGCCTCAATCAAGTCCTCCCCATGAACGAGCTCATCCATCTTGTCCATGACGGCGGCTCGCAACCTATCCACTTCGGCAGTATCTTTTCCACCTGCCAAACTACTCTGTATATCCTTCAATTGAACAGAAAGTTCTCCTACATCACGAGCCAACACGATTCTCGTTGCCGCCGCTGTCAATGCCCACTCGAGGATGTTTTTCTTCTTTTCTCCAATCGGCGCATCTTCGTTGTCTCTGGGTTTTTTCTCACCTCTCGCTTTCTCAACCAGAGCGCGCAGTTTGTCTGATATACCAACTTGTAGATGTTCACCCATAGGCATAATTCTATCACACCAGAGGCAAGCACAATGCTAGAATAACCCCATGGCCAGTACAATCTCACAAGTTCAACGTCGCTATCTCCAAGATCTCTTGGCTCGAGACTTAAATAGTAACCACCAGCTCCTCACCTACTACCTCAAGCTCATCCTCAGCAACCGTCCCTTAGAACTCGACTTACCAGATAAAACAAAACTCAAACTCTCCCCCGAAGAAGCCTGGCAAGAGATTACGGCTTGGGCAAGGGACAACGAGGTTAGTCTACCAATGGGCGACCGGGGCTCGCGTAAAATCAGGGCATCGCGACTGCTTAACTATCTCGAGATCAACGTACAAGGCAAGTCACGCGAAGCCGCCGCTAACTTCCGCTCCATTCTTGACTCAGCCAAAGACACCCCTCTCAAGAACTTACGCCCTGAGACAGCTGAAGGACAGACATATAAAAAAGCCAACGAACTCCGTAATCTGCAATATAAGTTAATCAACGACAAAATCCTCGGCAAACTCACGACCGCCATCCAGCAAACTCAGTACTTAAAGCGCTTTGCAGGAGACCCCTACACTTTTTCGGTGCTCTCAGCACTCCTTGCAGCCGATGCCGCCAATCTGCGCCCGGCGCCAGGCAAGAGCACCATCGCTATCGCCGAGGAGATTACCCAGTTAATCCAGCTGAGATCCGGTGATGGTGCCTTGAACAATGCTAGCCACCTTGCTTACTCTGCCAAGGCCGATCAAGAGCTACCCGAACTCACGAGCGCCATTGAGGCGGTCATTCAAAAGGAGTATGGGGGTAGTCCCGAAGGACAAAAAGCCTTCCGTGATGATATGTCCCGCTTATCCTCCCTCCCCCAGCTAACAACCATTGCCGACATCCCCACTCTAGTTGATCTTGTCGCCGGTCATGATCTAAACAAGGACAAGCTCGTTGAATCACTTCGTAAAAACATCATCGCAACCACCACCTCAGGATTTGTCTCCGGCGAAGTCCTTATCCGGGAGTCACTCAAGTCGGCCGGTTTCCCTGATACCGCCTTCGACCAGCTCTCCTCACTCGCTCCCCTGATCGAAGAAGTGCGTCAAAACGAAGTGGCCAAAATCTTAGGTGGCAACGTACTCGAAAGTGATCCGCGCCTCCTCCATACACTTAGTTTAACCAGAGACATTGGGGTCTCCCTTGACACTCCTTGGCGGTCGCGTAAAGACCTAGACCGTAGTGGTCTCATGCTAGAGGAGAAGTATAAAACCAAAGATCTCACAGCATTCTTACAAGCCGAGCTTGCAAAAGAAGGCAAAGACGCCAATTTTGAAGCCATTATTGAGATTGTTCATCACTTTAAATATCGCTCGGAATACGAGCGCTACAAATATGCCTTGGATCATGACGTGCTCTTCTCTGTGCGGGACAAGATTGGTCGGGCCAGGGGGACGTATGCCGCCACCAAAGCTCCCATCGATCGTTTCTCTCAAAAAATCGGCAAAACTATCTGGGCTGTCGATGATTTTATCCATTCTCCCTTCAACTACTTAGCAGAAAAGTGGGAACAGCTCGAAGAAAAGATTCCTCTGCTCAACCCCGCCAGGCTTATCTCCGACAAAACAACGCTTGGACAGCTCTGGATCGCCGACAAAATCCTTAACTGGTCTACGGGGGTCGCCACCAAGGCCAGTACAAGCGGCAAGTGGTATGCCGGCATCTTTACCCACATCTCAGATTTTTCCAAAGGGTTCGTACAGGCCGGCGGCAGTTGGAGTCATGCCAGTTTTAACTTTGTCGAAAAAAAGTGGGGAAACATCTTAGATTGGAGCGCGCGCACGATACTCAATAAAAAGGACATTACCGCTGTCAAAGCCGCCGTAGCCTCCAAGTTATGGAGTGGGTTTACAAAAATAGCACCAGGGATTGCCACCAAGCTGAGTAATGGCGCAATCGGCAAAGTTGTAGCGTCTTTCCTGGCAGGAACTCTTTCCGGTGGAACCACTATTTTGATCCAAGCTGGGCTTATGGCGATTGGGGCAGGTCTCAAGGGCATTTGGGAATTCATCACCAACCAAAACGGCTTCCGAGACAAGATCATCCGCCGCCTACCAGCCATCTTATCCATTGCTTCCTCCGCAGTTGTCGCAATTCCCGCCGCCGTAGTTGCCTGGGTAATTGCCACAGGCTCGGCCTTAATCGGTGCTATTGGGACATTAGTAACAACCCTCTTCTCCACTGTTTTTCTCCCTGCTCTCATCGCCGTTGGCGCCCTAATTGCAGGGGTGTTTCTACTCTTCCAGGTATTCAACATAACTTCTCACATCGATTCAGGACCAGAACTATTCGCCGCCATCTTTTGTAACGATGACGAAGCAAGCGCAGAGACGACCGCCCCCGTGGAACAATCACCAGGGAACTCTGTCTTGAGTTGTGCTAATTGTCTCGTCGACTATCTTACTGCCTGCTACGGACCCGCAGTAACAGGCGCAAGAATCCAAACCACAGGAATCGGTTGCCTCCTCGCTAAGGCCGTCGCACCAGAAGTTGCCGCAATCATCGAGCGTTCTGCCACCTCCTATACCTATCTCCAATGTGTTGGTTTTGTCCAAGCTTCTATCGCCTGCGCTGGGGGGAGTCTCGAAGGGAAAAATGCATGCAACTACACAAGCGGTGCCGCAGGATACCAGTTTGTGTCTGGTCTCAGTGGGGCCAGGCCCGGAGACCCCATTGTCTTTAATTCTTCAGGCACTTGTAGCGACGGCGCCCCGGGCCATATTGGTATAATGTCGCAAGATGCGGGAGCCTTAGTCTGTCTGGTAGACGCCAACCAAGTGTGCAATGGTTGTGTTAGCGCCAATAATTGTCTCCCTAAAACTGGTGTGGCAGGACACCTAAGAAGAATATGATGCAGCGCTTTTTACGATCAAGGCTCTTATATGTAATCATGGCTGTTGGCCTAGGGGTCGTTTTGGCTATTTTTGTGTTTTTGAACAAGTCGATGGCGAGCCCTCCCCAAATTGTAGCAGCTAATCCCACACATAATGCCCTTGCCGTAAGCCTCGAGATCAAACCATTATTGACTTTTGATGAAGAGGTTTTTGCGGCTGATTTTACACTCGCCTCTGTTCCAAGCATCTCCTGGACGCTTAGTCAAAGCAGCCCCACAAGCCTACGAGCACAGCCTGCTCTTCTTCTTCAACCACAAACAAAATATCTCCTGCAAATCAAGTGGAAAGACCAAAAGCTTCCTGACTACTCCTTCACCACCCAAGCTTCTCAAACCGACCCGCTGCTCATCAAAAACATGAAGGATGAGCTAGCGCGCGACTATCCTCTTGCCCAATCCACCCCCTACACCACCCCACTCTACCGCGTGGTCTACTCCTCCCCCATGACACTAGAGATCACCCTCAAAAATCTCAATATAACTTCGCAAGAAGCCATTGACGAAATCAAGGAGTGGGTAAAGAGCATGGGCGGTGACGCCGAAGCCCACAGGTATGTTATTGCCAGTCCGTCTCCATCTCCTTGATCCCATACTTCATACTCTCTACCGCATACCGTATACTCAAACTGTATGCAGCAGCACCCCATCCCCCAAAACGTGACCCAGTACCAGTTCCGCCTGGTGGGAGACATGACGCTCAAGCAATTTTTGGAGCTGGCCCTGGGCATGGTGCTTGCCTACCTCTTCTTTGCCAGCAACCTTATCTTCATCTTCAAGTGGCCACTTGTCATTCTCTCGCTCCTCTTGGGGGTGGGCCTCGCCTTCTTCCCCATCGAAGACCGCCCACTTGACCAGTGGATTGTCAACTTTATCAAAGCAATTTATGCTCCCACTCGCTTCACCTGGCAAAAAACCAACAAAATCCCTAGTTTGTTTCTCTTCACTGCCCACCCCCCCGACCTAGTCACCACCATTACCAAAACCATCAAAGCTCCCAGCTCTCAAGTGGTAGGCACGCCTATCTCAGACTTGAGCGCTGAAGAATCAACAAAGATTACCTCTCTCGACTCGCTCTTTACCTCCCTTCCTGTCACCCCTACCGCCCCAGCTCCCCCCAAAACAGTTGATGTCGTCAAGCCCTCAATTGTTGTCCGCAAACTCAACCCACAGTCAGCCGTGGTCAACCGGATCGTCCAAACTCCAAAAACTGTCCCGATCTCTATACCCAAGTCCGCGCCCAACCCAACCACTGTCTCTGCGCCCCCTACCACCGAAAACATAGTCTTCGCTTCCAAGCCCACTGCCCCCAGATCAGCGGCGACGGTGCCGATTAGCTCTGCCAAACACATCACCCTCCCCGCCTCCCCCAAGGTTGCCAACCTCGTGACCGGAGTGGTTGTGGATGCAGGAGACAAATTGGTGCCAGACGCAATCGTCCAAATTGTCAGCGGCGACGGCATTCCCCAAAGGGCCATGAAGACTAACTCGCTCGGCCAGTTCTACACCTCCACCCCCCTTGGTCCTGGGACCTATGTCATCGAGGTCGACAAAGATGGGTTCAGTTTCCCGCCTCAACAGCTCGCCGTTAACAATACCATCCTATCTCCAATTGAGCTCAGGGCAAGTAGTTGAATCTCCTTCTTAATAAGAGATTGTTCGAGTGATCTGCGCGCCACAAGTTGCAAAAACTACGCAGGCCGTGTTAGGCCGAGTTCTAGGTCGCTGCGTCAGCAGACGCAGATAGACCGCTTTTGCGTTTGGGGTCGTGCAGATTGCGAGAACAACCGCTATACTAGCTTCATGCCCGAATCAGTCATTGTCGCCACCACCCAAGATCATCTCGACATCGAAACTGTTCAAGACGACTTGGTCATTCTCAAAAACGGCATTTGTAGCCTGGTCATCCAAACCTCTGCCATCAACTTTGGCCTCCTATCCGAAGAAGAGCAGGACGCGACCATCTATGCCTACGCGGGCCTACTCAATTCGCTCTCCTTCCCTATCCAAATCGTGATCAAATCAGAGAAAAAAGACATCAGCGCCTATATCGAACTCCTTTCTCTCCAGGAGAAAAAACTCAAAGACGAAGTCCTTAAGGAGCGCATGAAACAATATCGCAGTTTTATTGAAACGACAATCACCGAACAAAACGTGCTCGATAAAAAATTCTATATTGTCGTCTCCTATCAACTCGTCACCCTCTCCGGCAAAGTCGAAATCACCGAGGACTTAATCCTCAAAGCCAAAACCGACCTTGAACCCAAACGCGATCATCTCATCAAACAACTCACCCGCATTGGGTTAACCGCCCAACAAATCAACTCCCAGAGCTTGATGAAGCTCTTCCACAGTTTTTACAACTCCACGGTCAAGGGTCAAAAATTCACCACTGCCTCAGATTACGAGCAGGCTATCGTCGCCCCCAACGTCGCCGCAAAGTAATGAGCTGTGAAACCAGTTATTCGGTTTTTCGGCAAATCAGCCACCCCGTGCATCAGCAAAACAGAAACACTGATCTGCTGGCTTACTGAATAATAATCTACCGATTTCACTGAGTTACCGACTTGCCAGCTAGCTGATATACTGAGACTATTATGCCCAAACTGAACCTGCCGTCATTTTTTGGTGCCAAAAAGGGGAGTGACAAAGATGCTGGCCCCCAGGTCTCTCCCGCCGTCACCATCTTGTCCCAAGGCACCACCAACGTCAAAGATATCATCGCCCCCGAAGCCATCGAGGTCGATTTCTCAGATCTCAAAATCAACGACACCTACTACCGCACTCTCTTCGTCGCAGGCTACCCCAGATTTGTGAACGCCAACTGGCTCTCCCCGCTCATCAACTTCCCCCACTCCCTCTCGATCTCCATGTTTATCTACCCCGTCGACGGCAAGGGCGTTATCGAAGACTTGCGGCGCAAAATCGCCGAGATGGAGGCCGAGCTCCAAGGAGACATTCAGCGGGGTCGCATTATCAATATTGATACGCAAGTCAAACTCGAAGACGCCCGCTCACTCCAAGAACAACTGGCCAAAGGATCGGAGCGCTTTTTCCAGTTTGGGCTCTACATCACGATCCGCGACGACAAAAAAGATATCTTGGACCGCGTCACCAACCACGTCAAGTCCGCGCTCGGCGCTCTCTTAATCGTCGCCAAAACCGCGAGTCTCCAGATCGAGGATGGCTTTAAGACCACGCTCCCCACCGGCCTCGACAAGCTCAAAATGAACCGCAACATGGACACCACCTCCCTCGCCACCACCTTCCCCTTTACTAGTAGTGAACTCACCCAAAATGAAGGCCTCATGTATGGCATCAACGAACACAATGATAGTCTTGTGGTATTTGATCGCTTTACCCTCGAAAATGCCAACATGGTTGTGTTTGCCAAGTCAGGCTCAGGCAAGTCCTACATGGTCAAGCTCGAGATCTTGCGCTCGCTCCTCTTTGACACGGAGGTTATCGTCATCGACCCCGAGGACGAGTACCGCAAGCTCTCCTCCGCCATCAAGGGAACTTACATTGACTTCTCCTTTAGCTCCCCCAACCGCATCAACCCCTTCGAACTCCCCCAAATGAAAGAGCCCGACGAAAATGAGCTCGCCATGAAGATTATTAGCCTTCACTCACTTCTCAAAATTATGATGGGCGATATGACGCCCCAAGAAGAAGCGCTCCTCGACCGCGCCCTTGTGATGACTTATCAAATGAAGGGGATTACTCGCGATCCCTCAACCCACACCCTCGAGCCACCGCTCATGGAAGATCTCTACAAGGTTCTCAACGGCATGGAAGAGGCCGTGGCCCGCGGGCTCGCTGATCGCCTAGAGAAATACGTCAAGGGTTCGTTTCAGGGCATCTTCTCCCAAAAATCCAACGTCAATTTTGGTACCCAGCTCACAGTTTTTGGGATCAAAAATCTCCAGGATGAGCTCCGCCCCACCGCCATTTTTATCATCCTCGACTACATCTGGACCAAGGTCAAGCGGGATCTAAAGCGCCGACTCCTGGTGGTGGATGAGGCTTGGTACCTCATGAAATCAGAGGACTCCGCCACCTTTCTCTATGGCATCGCCAAACGCGCCCGCAAATATTTCCTTGGTTTAACCACCATTACTCAGGATGTTGAAGACTTCCTCAAGAGCGACCATGGCAAAGCCATAGTCAGCAACTCCAGTATTCAGGTCCTCATGAAACAGAGCAGTAGCGCCATCGAAAAGCTGGCAACCACCTTTTTCCTCTCTCAAGGAGAGCGACATCTCCTTCTCACGGCCGACGTGGGAGAGGCCCTCTTCTTTGCCGGTCAGAACCACGTCGCCATGAAAGTGGTCGCCTCGCCCGAAGAACACGCGCTCATCACCACCAACCCACAAGAGTTGCTCGACAAACAAAATGCATTAACTGCCAAGTTAAATAGTGTTCCCAGGTCGCCCCTTACTCCTCCTGCTGACGCTCAGCAACCCCCTCCTCCTCTAAATGCTCAAAGTTTACCTGCCGCTCCAAAAGAAAAAAATTAGGCGTTAATCGGCATTACAATGTATTGCCCACCTTCGCGATTAGATTGACAAAACAATCCCGGCGCGAGCTTCCCTCCCATCGCTATCTCAACCTGCTCGCCTTCGACAATTGATAGATAGTCAAGCACATATCGCGCATTAAAGATGATCTCAAGGGGCTCTCCAGAGAGAGTTATGGGGAGTTCCGCCCTCGACTCACCACGCTCACTCGAGCTGGCAAGAAGTACCAATTTGTTTCTCTCAATCTGGAAGCGCACCATGTTCGAGTTCTCTCGGGCGAAAATGTACATTGCCTTAATTGCTTGCGTTAGCTCCTCTCTATTTACTTTAATCTCTGTACTAAATTCTTTGGGTATGATTTTTTGGTAGTCGGGGAAGTTGCCATCCAATAACTGCGACATCAGCTGAACGTCCCCCACCTCAAAAAAGAGCTGGTTAGTCGCACTCAACTTGCCCACCCTGATCTTCCCTTCGGTGGGCAATCTCACAACCTCCACCAAGGCCCTGGAGGGAATTAAAAAGGCCCCGACCTCTCCCTTGTTTTCGGCTACAATCTCCTCAATTGCCAAGCGAAACCCGTCGGTCGCTACCAAGCGCACCTTTTTCTTGGAGACTTCCCATAATACGCCAGTTAGTACGGGCCTCAGTGTATCGCGCGCACTTGCAAAAGCTACGCGCTCAACCCCCTCTGCCAAGGCTTTCCCTTCGAGTACGCACGTCTCTGTGTCACCCACTATCTCAGGCAATGCAGGGAACTCTTCGGGGCTTATGGTCTGAAACTTGGCGCTATACCCAGGGGCAGAAACCAACAAGGAGTCTCCTTGAGTTACAATCTCCACGCGCCCCGGGTTCAACGAGCCCAAAAACTCTAGGAGCATTTTGGCGGGTACAGCCACCCTCCCTTCGACTACAACCTTTGCCGCCACCTTCACGCGCATTCCCACCTCCAGGTCAGTCGCGGAGAGTATCAACCCCTCCCTTTTTGCTTCAATCAGGATATGGCTAAGTGCTGGCAGTTGAGCGCGGTTAGCCACAGCCCGCGCCACGGTCGTCATGCCCGACATCATTTGTTCCTGGAGTACTTCTATCTTCATAAGCTAATACTAAATATATCTTAAGTTAAATGGTATTAGTAGTAGAGCCGGTGGATTGTCGAACAATTCTCTGCAGGGTTCGGGGAAAATCCAGTGGACAACAATGTGGAAAACTCCTAAGTGTTGTGGATAACTATTTTTTACCATAGTTTTCCCCATAGTTATAATCCATGTTTGATGTCGGCAATAATTTTTGCCATCGCGGGGTCAGTTTTGAGTTGTTGGGTGATTTTCTCGACCGCGTGGATCGCTGTGGTGTGGTCTCTCCCCCCCATTAGCCTCCCTACCTGCTCATAAGGCAAGCGTAGGTCGCTATAGAGGACATACATGGCCGCGTGTCGCGCAGCG
The DNA here is from genome assembly GCA_964527065.1 of uncultured Pseudomonadales bacterium. Lineage (GTDB taxonomy): Bacteria > Patescibacteriota > Microgenomatia > UBA1400 > UBA12108 > CAJAUT01. The sequence continues at coordinate 14,661 of CAZGNX010000001.1, read as the reverse complement.
ATCAGAGGGGCCTTGCGGCTACTCCCCAAGAGCTCGGAGGGTTTAAAAGAAAAGTACTGGGCAGTTTTGGCAATCACGCTTTGGGGGCGAATCCGCTGGGTTCGCCTCTCCCGCTCTGCACCAAAATACTCTCGCACTAGGTCGCTCGTAATCTCTCCCCCGCCGGGCAAGGCCTTTGCATAAATTCCCTGGAGGGCGCCCTCCAGTTCGCGGATATTGGTTGTTGTGCGCTCTGCAATCAAGGCAATCGCCTCCTTCGGAATAGAAATCTTTAGCGTCTCGCTTTTTTGAGTAAGGATCGCCACCCTGGTTTCAAAGTCGGGGGACTGGACGTCTACCATTAGTCCTCCCATAAAGCGGGACGAAAGCCTCTCCTCGAGCTTGACAATCTCCTGCGGAGGCCGGTCAGAGGTCAAAATCACCTGGCGCTGAGACATATAGAGTTGATTAAAAGTGTGAAAAAATTCTTCTTGAATATACTCTTTGCCGGCAATAAACTGAATATCGTCAACAAGCAAAACATTGGGCGCGCGGTATTTTTTCTTAAAGGCTGGAGTTTTTTTGTTCTGTAAGCTCGCAATCAAATCACTGCCAAACGTCTCTGCCGAGATGTACATAATGTTCCAGTCAGGGTGGTCGTGGTAGATCGCATGCCCCACTGCCTGCATTAGGTGTGTTTTCCCAAGCCCCACCCCACCATAGATAAAGAGCGGGTTATGTCTTGTACCTGGGCTCTTGGCCGCTCCCTGCGCGGCCGCATAGGCAAAGTTATTTGACCCCCCAACGACATAAGCCTCAAAAGTCATGCGGGGGTTGAGATTATGTGACCCCGCACCCACTTCCTTCGCCAGGGGTTCAGCAAACAAAGGCGCACTCGGCAAGGATCTGGGACCAGGATCGTCTCGACCAACTACAAATGCAAGCTCTACCCCTCCCCCACAAATTCGCTCTAAACTCCTCTGAATTTGCCCGCGATATCGCTGGGACACCATTGACTGGTGATAGCCCGACGGACACATTATTGTGACCAGGATTGTCTCCTCGCTGAGTTGCTCAATCGATGCAAGCGAAAGTGGTTTAATCCAAGTGGGGAAATAGACGGGCGATATAGAGAGTTCAAGCTCACTTAAAACCGCCTTCCATACTGATAGGATATCCATATCTTTATTATCCACAACTTTTCCACACACCACAATATATCCAAACTACCTCCCACCGTGACAAATCCCCTCTCCCCTGCTAAAATACACTTTACTTGTAAATTGTAAATTACAATTTGTAAATTACTTTATGAAACGCACATATCAGCCCAAAAAAATCAAGCGTCGCAACGTCCACGGTTTTATGAAGCGGATGTCCACCCACAAAGGCCGCCTGGTCATCTCCCGCCGCCGCGCCACGGGCCGCGCCAAGCTCACCGTTTAACCAAATGGTTTAATGGTGCATTGGTTTAATATTGTCTTATGATCCCCAAATCAAGTAAATTCCCCCTCCGCACTGAGCTACTGCGCTTCCGCACAAGCGCCAAACAAACAGCCGCCCCTCATTTCCGCACATTATTTGCGCCCCACTCCCCTTCCCGCCTCGCGGTCGTCGTCCCCAAAAAACTTTCCAAGTTAGCCTCTTCACGCAATTGGCTCAAGCGCCTGACCTATGATACCCTCTGGCCACAAATAATAGACAAAAAACTCGACGTAGTAATCATCTACAAACCGCTCCTGCTCAAAAAATCTCTCGCCACCAAACAATTAATCATTTCCGAATTGGGCAATTTGAAATTTGGCAATTGAAGATTAAATGAAAATTGTAAAATGGATTTTGAAAATTAGTAAAGCCATAGCCATCAATCTTGGTCTCTCCCATGGCCGCTGCCGCTACTCTCCCACCTGCTCGCGCTATGCCCGTGAGGCTCTCCACAAACACGGCCTTATCTTTGGCGCTTGGTTATCTGCACAAAGACTGTTAAAATGTCATCCATGGTCTGCAGGCGGATTTGACCCCGTGCCATAATGTTTGATTATTGTTATTTGATTATTGATTATTAACAGCATGTATCACCAATTCATTTACCAACCCATTCTTAACACTCTCCTCTGGCTTTATGGTGTCTTGGGCAACAATTTAGGGCTAGCCATCATTGTGCTCACTCTGCTCGTCCGCGTCGTGCTTATCCCCTTTACGCTTCCGCAACTCAAGTCTGCCAAAAAGATGACTTTACTTAAACCCGAGCTCGATGCTCTCAAGCGCAAGCACGGACATGACGCCAAGCTCTTCCAGCAGAAACAATTAGAGTTCTACAAAACTCACGGGGTCAATCCTGCCGCCGGGTGTCTCCCCTTTATTGCTCAATTTATTGTGCTCATCGCTCTCTATCAAGTGTTTATGAACACCCTCGGCGGCAATGGTATGGGCGAAGTAATCACAAACTTTTTGCTCTGGGACCTCAAAGTCAAGGACAAAACCTATATTCTCCCGGTCCTGGCTGGAATACTCCAGTTTGTTATGTCTCTCACGCTTCTTCCTGCCGTAGAGAACGAGCCAGCTGGGCGCGAGGGCACCAAAGACGACAAACAAGACATTGCCGAAATGGCTACCTCTATGCAACAACAAATGGTCTATATGATGCCCATTATGACGGTGATTTTTTCACTCCAGTTCCCCTCAGGGCTCGCTCTCTATTGGGTCATCACCACAGCCTTTTCTCTCATTCAACAGCTCCTCGTCTCTGGCCCAGGCGCCATCCCACTATATGCCAGAAAGTTTAAATTATTTAAATAAAGGGGCCTTATGCAATCAAGTGATTTAGCTAAAATTGAACAACTACTAGCCTATTTTGACATCAGTGCCGCCCAAATCAGCGTAGTCGAAGAAGAGGATGTCATCAAAGTAACGATCGAAATGGAAGAAACCGAGGCCGGCCGTTTAATCGGTCGCTTTGCCCAAACCCTTGACTCGCTCCAGCTCATTATCTCGCTCATGCTCAACCACGGCGACGTACACCGCCACGTCTTGCTCGACGTTGCCGGCTACCGCACTCGCCGCCTCGAAACTCTAGCCTCCATGATGAAAAACGCCAAAGAACAAGCGCGCATATCAGGCCTACCCTGTGCCCTCCCTCCCCTCTCAGCCACTGAACGAAGGCAGATTCACGTCATGCTCCAGGACGATGCAGAATTCACGAGTTATTCCGAAGGCTACGGACAAGACAGGCGGCTATTTATCGCCACCAAAACTGTCTAACATCCTCCTCGGCCTGATTATTTTCTTTTCTGCGACCCAGCTGGGTCTACACTTCTGGCCCCAAACTAGTCTCGTATACGGCATCCGCGTCGACTATCTCTCTCCCACTCTATATTTTCTAGATTTGTTAATTCTAGTGTATTTTTTTATCAATAAAAATGTTCAACAATTGATTATTGATGATTGGTTATTGATTGTTTTACTCGTGAACTTGCTGTTCACGAGTAATGCTCTCTCCACCCTCTCCTGGTCACTCCACCTTTTACTCTATACGCTATTTGTTAACACCCTCTCCTTGCGCCTCTTTACTAGTTCCTACTTCCTAATTCCTCTTGGCGCCTCCATGATATTCCAACTCGTCCTCGCCACGACCCAAGTTACACTCGGGCATTCCGTCGACAGACTGTTGTACTACTTGGGCGAGCGAACCATAGCTGTGGGTCAACCTGCCGTCGCCCTAGGCACGTTTATGGACTCTGTCGTACTCCGCGCTTACGGTACCTTTTCTCACCCCAACACTCTCGCAGGCTGGCTTGTTGTCTCACTTCTTATACTTATCAAAATAGCCCCAACAAAAAAATTGCTTATTGGTAATTGGTTATTGATTATTTCAACGAGTGCAACTGTCGCTGGCGTTCTCCTCACCCAGTCTCGCGCCGCCGCGCTTGCTCTCTTTGGTATCGTGATCCCCTTCTATCTTATTAAAACGCCAAAATCTAAAATTATGTATTTTGTCCTCCTAGTTATTCCTATTTCCTATTTCCTATTTCCTACTTTACTCTCACCCTCTCGCTCCGATCTATCCTTCTCTGAGCGCCGCACTTTGCAGAGAGTCTCGCTGTCCGTTATGCGGTCACTTCCCATATTTGGCACGGGTGCCCAAGCTAGTATTTCTACCTACCCAGCCGTCGCACCCAACACGCGCCTTCTCCAGCCAGACCATAATAGCTTCACTCTCTTCTTGAGCTGGTTCGGCGTGCTCGGCGCGCTAGCGATTATATATACCTTGCGCCACCTAATTCCTAATTTCTACTTTCTAATTCCTCTTATTCCCCTCCTCCTCCTAGACCACTACTTCCTTACCTCACCTCAAGGATTGTTTGTAATTTTACTGTATCTAAGGCTGGTCAGACTGCAACGACCAAGTGAGCAAAAAACGCGCCATCAGAGGGTCTGACCTTAAAGGAAGTGCCCAACCCGCAGACTCAACGGCGGGAAGGTCAGACCCTTTGGGTACCCACCCCAGTGCTAAACTACTCTCATGTTCAAAATAATCGCAAGTAACACCCTCGCCCAACTAGTTGCCAAATTTGTGGGGGCAGGACTCTCTTTTATTACCACGCTTTTTATCATCCGCTTAGCAGGTCCCTCTGCCTACGGAGATTTAACCAAGTCACTCGTACTAGTTGCCGTTGGTTTCACAGTTATCGACTTTGGCCTCAACGCCACAGGTGTCCGTCTTTTCGCCAGCAACCCCTCCCCCCGCCCCATCCTCACCGACATTATCAACACTAGACTCACGCTTTCGCTCGTGACAATACTCATACTCAACGCCTTTGTTCTTGTATTGCCCGGAGGTTACTCCACAGAGATCAAGTCTGTTTTTTGGGTCGGTAGTTTGGCCATATTCTTCCAGGGCGTCTGCACTTCGATGAATGCCTACTTTCAGTATCGACAGAACTATTGGTTTACAACTGTTGCCACCATCACAGGTGCCCTCATTGTTGCGGGTTTGACGACTTATTACACCTACGTAGCCCCCTCCCTCCTCCATTACCTCCTCGCCTACACGCTCGGTTATGCAACTAGCTCCCTTCTCTCGGTCGCGTTTGCCAAAAGGTTGGTCACCCTCACCTTTTCCCTTGCGCGCATCCTAGGGCTGCTCAAAGACTCCCTCACGCTGGGGGGGATTTTGCTTGCGAGCGTAATAGCCAGCAAATTGGACACAATTATCCTGGGCGTGTTTCGCTCCTCGGCAGAAGTAGGAGAATATGGTTTTGCCTATCGCATCTTTGACGTGCTCCTAGTTTTACCCGTTTTTGTTATGAACGCAATGTATCCACAACTAGTCAAGGCCAACCTTGCCACAGCCAGCCGCCTCATCAAACAATCACTTACTAGTCTGGCTGTATTTGGCCTCGCCTTTGCGCTCCTCACCTACCTGGCCGCACCCTGGATCTTGTCTATCCGCCCAGGACTCTCTCTGTCAGTTACTTCTCTTCGACTCCTCTCCCTTTCGCTCCCTGTCTTTTTTATGACCGCCCCCCTGATGTGGGGTTTAATTAGTGCACAACGAGAGAAGGTGGTTTTGCAAGTTTACTTCGTAGCCGCTATTCTAAATGGTTTCCTCAATTTAATCCTTATCCCCCGCTTTGGCGCTCCCGTGGCCGCGCTCAACACAGGGCTCACCGAACTATTCATTCTCACCGGCCTCCTGTATTATTCATTCAATTCGACTCATAAATCTTAAATCGAGAATCATAAATCTATGAAACTGTTACTCAATTGCGACGGCGGCTCGCGTGGCAATCCCGGCCCCGCCGCCTACGGCTTTGTCATCCAAGACTCTGCGGGAATCATTCTGGATAAATGCGGTAATTATCTTGGTGTCACTACTAACAACCAAGCAGAATATGCTGGTCTCATCGCGGGAGTTAGGTGGGTTGTCGACCACCACCCCCTCGCAGAACTGACAATCCAGATGGACTCATTGCTGATCGTAAACCAGATAAAAGGGGAGTTCAAAGTCAAACATCCAGATATAATCCCTCGTTACCGGGAAGCAATGGTTTTCCTTGCTCGACTACCAAAATATTCTATTTCTTACGTTCCCCGCGCCCAAAATGCCCAGGCAGATGAACTCGTCAACCAGACCCTCGATGCACATCAAGTCTAACTTCTCCGATTCTCTAATCTTCTGATTTACCGACTCTCTGAGTTGTCTGATTATCATAAGTTATAGGACTCAAAATAGTGGAGAGAAATTTTGTAGGTACGAGGAGATAATAAGACAGGTAAAAAACGTGCAAAAAAAGTACGAACACGAAACAGGTGAAATAATATATAAAAAAGACAAGATAAAAAAGACGCAAAAAAACGTACAAACAAAAAGGAATTGTAAAAACAGTAACTATATAAGACAAAAAAAGATATAAAAACCTAGGCACAACTCTCGTGTTAGGATTAAAGAATGACTGCCCAACGCTTTACCGTCGAAACACGTGAACAAGCCGCCGTGGTTTTAGGCGCAACTACCGAACTTACCCAGGCCTTGGTTATGAGTCTCAAATCAAAGGGGGTATACGCGCAACAGCTCGAGAGTATTTTTGATCTTGAGGCCATGAGCAAGACGCACGATCCAGACTACGTCATCCTCTTGTCAGACACGCTGACTCCTACTTGGCTTGCGGGGGAGGGGAGAGAGTTAATCGCGGCATTACTTCCCCTCATCCAATCAGGCGCTTCTCAACTATTCACTCTTACTCACGCTCAATACAACCATCCGCCGCAAGACCTGGCCCCTGTTACCAAGCACCTACTTTACCCTGATTATGTTGGAGAGAGGGAGCTGTGCTCACCACAATTACAATCATGGTTAGACGACATCAATCGTGGCAAGCCCTTAATCATCCCTGAGGATGGGTTGCAAGAAGTTAGCATCTTGGGGGTCAGAGAGCTTGCGGGACAAATAGTCGCCGCCATCTTAGAGCCTTCAAAACGAATGGGGGAGTCCCGTGCCATACTAGGTGCCTCTGCCTCTTTACTCAATCTCGCTTATCTTGTCCGCACGAGTCTACTCTTCAAAATTCAACTCGTGTTTGAGAACGTCAAACAAGAAGATTATCGTCTACAAAGACCAAGCACAAGACCCAGTCCCGACAAAGTGTCCCACCATCCAGATGATTTTCCCCAAGACTTACTCAAAAAATATTTCAAGACACACGCCAAACCACCCACTCCTCCTACTGTCCCCGTACCGCCACCAAGTGCAACTGAGACTAATCCCAAATTAGCCCCACTCAAATCTAGGGCGCCTGTCTTTGTCCCCCTATCCACCCCCAAGCCAAAGCCCAGGCTTCTCTGGCCCAAACGTCCAGCACCCAAATCTAGTCCCCCTCGTTTGTTATGGATTATTGGTCGAGGGATGGTAATCGCCTTCGCACTTTACCTAGGATCCCTAGCCTGTTTTGCCACCATAACAGGGTTGACACTCCGCTACATCCTGCGGGAGTTCAGCAACAATGAGGTTCCTCACGTTACTGGGCTCAATAGTTTTGCACTCACTTACGTCAGAGCCAACTGGGCACTAATCGGCTCACTACCAGGAATTAAGCCTCAACGCCCTGTGTCAGAAATCAGCCTCCTCCTTGATGCCTATGAGCAGGCCTTACGCGCGCTCTCTACCACCCAAACACTAGAGAATTCAACCAAAGAGTTGGCGCACTACGTTTTTGGAAGTGGTGAGGCCGATCCAGTGCAATTGCTTAGTCAAAGCCGGCTCGCTACCGAGGAGCTCTACAGCCAACTCTCACTTTTAGAAGGACTCCTACCCACCCAAACTCCCCACGTCCTTGCCACGCGCTATGATCTGGACTACCAAGCAGGAAGAGCCAAGCTCGCCGATCTCAAACGCTCAGTGGTGACTGCCAAAGCTTTGTTGGCGAGCGCTCCCGACGTGATAGCCCTCGGCGGCCGGCGCAAATATGTGGTTTTGTTTCAGAACAATATGGAGCTTAGATCGACGGGGGGGTTTATCGGCTCCTTCGCGCTCTTGAGTTTTGAAAACGGCAAACTCTACGATATGCCCATCTTTGACGTCTACGAAGCCGATGGCCAACTTAAGGGGCATGTCGAACCACCTCCTCCCATCCGCGATATTTTGGGAGAAGCCAATTGGTACCTACGCGACAGCAACTTTGATCCAGATTTTCCCACGAGTGCCAGGCGAGCAGAATGGTTTATCCAAAAATCACTGGGACAAACACTAGACGGCACCATAGCCGTCAATGTCAATAGCCTGAAGGCTATCCTCAAAGCCACCGGACCACTGGAGATCCCTGATTACGAAGAAACAATTAGCGAAAGCAATCTCTACGAGCGCGCTCAATTCCACGCCGAAGTCAATTTTTTCCCTGGTTCGACCCAAAAAAAAGAGTTTCTTAGCACCGTCGCAAGCGCGCTCTTTGCCCGCTTGCCACATGTCTCATCGGGGGAGGGCATCAAACTCATGATGGCGCTTGCCCAGTCAATCGAAGCCAAAGACACACTGATTTCACTCATCAATCCCGTCTCTGCGCACGCCTTTGAAGTCCTTGGTTGGGATGGTGCGCTTGTCGATCTCCCATGTCCAGCCCTCGACCATTGTCACAAAGATTATGCCATGGTTGTCGATAATAACTTTGGAGTCAACAAAGCCAACTATTTTGTAACAAGGAACATCGAACAAGTTATTACTTTTGACAAAGACCTCTTGGTCAACCATACGCTCCGCCTCCGCTACAACAACACATCCACCTCAAGCGCATGGCCCGCTGGAGCATACAAAAATTATCAGCGTCTCTACTTGCCACAAGGCACCAATGTCAGCGAAATCAAAGTCGATGGTCGTATACTTACCAACCCCGAGATCACCCTCAGCTCACAACAAAACTATGTCGTACTCAGCCACCTAATGACAGTGCCTGTAAGCAGTAGTGTTCTCGTAGAGGTCACCTATACCACACCCCAAATAGCCGAGTCAGGGGAGTTTGTCTATTCTTGGTACTGGCAAAAACAACCAGGAACTTTCGCAACTGACCCACTTACTGTCTATCTCAACCACCCTCTCTACCTCAAACCAGAGATTGTTTCTCCCCTGGCCGAGCTCACCACTCAACAGCTCAAATTTAATATGGCCAACGACAAGGATCGTCGCCTCACCGTCAAATTCTCTCAATAATATGGCTGCGCCACTGCGTAGCCCGACAGGGCGAAGGGTGGTATAATCCCTCTATGACTACCTACTCATTAGATGCTGCACCCCGCACCCTCCTGGGTCGCAAGACCAAACAACTCCGAGCAAGGGGCATCATCCCCGCCAATATTTTTGGCAAAAAAATCAAATCGCTTGCGATCGAAGTTGCAAGTGCCAAACTCCTCGACACTATGCGCTTGGCAGGGGAAACCGGACTGATCGAGCTCATGATCAAGGGTGAGACCAAGCCGCATCCTGTGCTGGTTTCAGGTTATGCCCAAGATCCAGTGACAGGTGCTATGCTCCACGTCGATTTTCACGAGGTCGACTTGACCCAAAAAACCACCGCGACCGTACCATTACGCGCTGTGGGCGAGTCCGAAGCCGTCAAATCAGGGCTAGTCTTGGTTATGCAAAAGAACGCTCTAGACGTAGAGGCACTCCCCACCGATCTTCCCGACCTCATCGAAGTAGATATTTCAGCCTTAAAAGAGCTAGGCAACACCATACATGCGGGAGATCTCAAGCTTGATCGCACCAAAGTGACCCTCACCGTGGGCGACGACGAGGTGATCGCGACCATCCAAGAGCCCGCCAAAGAAGAGGTGGTTGTAGCCCCTGAGCCCGCCGGAGGCGCCGAAGGTGCCGCACCAGTTGAGGGTGATGCCAAACCAGAAGGGGAGGGTGCCAAACCTGCCGAGCCTACTGAGGCACCGAAAAAAGAAGCTAAAAAAGAATAATTTCCCGTTCCTAGTTCCGATCCTTGTCGGAGCGAGCCTGCCTGCGCAGGCAGGAGATCGGAACTTTTGTGATTCACCGATATTCTAGATTGTTCGGATCCAAAACCCGTGCCTTTTCACGATATTCACTTTCTTTAGTTGGGTTCTCCAATTGTCGATACAGCTCGCTCAGCATGAGGTAAATCTGTCTGTTCCCGGGATACTCTCCTAGTTTTGTCTCCAGCTCGAGTGTCCTGCGCTCCACCACTCGCTCAGGGTAAACCTTGTCCTCCAATTCGCTCTGCACCCCCAGCACTAAATGGTCTAATGGTTCACTGGTGTAATGGTCCAATAGTTTTCTTGCCAGTCCATAATCTCCTCGCTCCGCCGCTTTTACAATCACTTCCCGCATATTCCCCACCGAAACCACACTATTTTGCCTGTTAAGTAGAGACGCCAACAGTATAAGAACAACTGTTCCTATTCCTATCCAAGACCAGGGGAGGGGACTGCGCTCCACTACTTTCCACGTGTAAATCTCAAGACTCTGCCAGAAAGAACCAGTCTTTTTCATTGGTTGAGTATACTACCCGGTCAACAGCTGCAAAACTGCCAGATTTTGTAGTGGCGTCCCGCCAAACTGAAAAATAGTGTAAGGGGCTCCGGCCTTGAATTGATAGTTGTTACCAAAAAACTCTTTGAGGTAAACGATTTTCCCTGGCTCCACCCCACCCGTAGTTGTTGCTCGCTGCATAATTTTGTTGTCTGCCAGGATCTTAGGCCAATCACTGACAATTTGAGCCTGCGCACTATAAAACTGATCCGCTAGCTCCCCGTGCTCGGTACTCCCTATAAAACTATGGATTTGAGCACCCTTTTTCACGCTTGCCATATCAGCTGCCGTGAGAATTGGCTCGCTCGCGTTAGTGTGACAAATGATGACATCGTAGCTAGACAACTGTTCACGCCAAGCCTGTGTATATACGAGCTCAATCCCCACCTCTTTACCCAGGCTTTCAAATGATGCCTTCTTGCCGCTTTTTGAATAGTAGTCTATTCGTTTGATCCACGGGGTGAGCTCTGCCAGCCCGCGTATTGACCAGCTAGCCGTCTTGCCGGAACCAAAAAGTAACACCCTCACCTTTTTATCCATTTGGGTTTGTGCGATCACCACTCCGTCCATTATTCCTGTCCGCATCGCGGCATAGTCCGTGTAATCAGTATTCAAAACACACTTGCCGTGGCGGAACACGAGAGCCAACTGCGGCGCCTTGCCCGAAACCAGATCAAATGGAGAGGTAACTTCATAAAAAGTAGCGGGTGTTGTTGAGGGATCAATCATGGCAAAGTAGACAAAATCCCCTCCAAACTTGCCGTCTTTCTCAAACTCTGTCACCAGCTTGCCAAAGACGTAGGTATCTTGCTCAAGAAATACTTGCTTAATCTGATAGCCCAACTGTTTCAAATCTATCGCTTGCATAAGTCCATTATATCGCAGATACCTGTGCCTACCCCCACGCTAGTTCAAACCAACTTCTCGAGCTTCTTATCCCAGGTTAGTAGCGCACTTTTCATCTTTCTTGCTAAATACACATAACTCGCATCATAGCTTGACAACTTATGTGCAACCGCAATCTGGAGCACACCTGCCGCATCAATCTCTTGGTAATCAATCTGCCAACCCAAAAACTCGCCAAGCAAGCTCTGCGCCAGCTCCTCTGTGATTCTTCTTTGAGCAACTGCCGATTTTAGTGCATTAACTACCTCGTACGGTAGTAGGGTAGGGGCTATTTTCTGTCCAACCTTTGTTTTGGGATGGTTTTCGTCTGGCATGAGCCAGCTCAGGACGTAAGAGGCATCTACCACAACTCTAGTCTTCATACTTACGACCCTCAATCACAAGAGATCGATACTCAGATTTCTTGATCTTGACGCCCTTGGTCAATTGACGGATACGCGCCAGCGATGCCTCAAATGAGTCTCTCGTATTACCAGCATAGGTTTTTTTGACAGCGTGGCGGATCAACTCACCTAATGTTTTTTTATTCTGCCTCGCGAGCGTGGATAACAACCTATATTCATCAGATGAAAATAATACATTTGTTCTATGTGTAAGTGTTTGCATAGGCACAAAGTAACATGTTACCTATGGCTTGTCAAGTTGCCTTCGCCTTCTCCCGCGCCAAACTCGCCCAGTTGGTATAATACCCCCATGAAACAAGCCCTAATCCTCCAAGGGTGGCCCCAAAAAACCACCTCCCACTGGTATCCCTGGCTCAAAAAAGAGTTAAAGCAAAAGGGCTACCAAGTCTACCTTCCCGTCATCCCTACCATGTACAGCAAAACCCCACACATGCCCACCCAGCTCAAATATCTCGAAAAACTACTAAAGATCGACAAAGACACGGTTATTATTGGTCACAGCTTGGGCACCCAGCTAGCCATGCGTCTTGCTGAGAGGCACGCCTACAAAACCATGATTCTCGTTGGCGGATGGGACTTTAACGATTTAACCGCCGGTATCGAATCATTTTGGCCTACACCTCTTAACCACAGTAAAATAATCAAGAATACCTCCAAGCGCTTTGTCGTCCATTCCGATAACGACCCCTATGTGACCAAGTTGATTGCTGGAGACATGGCCGGTCGGCTCAAGGCCGAGTTTGTCTTTATCCGCCAAGGCGGTCACTTTATGGACTCCGACGGCTACAAACAATTTCCCAAGCTGCTCAAATTAATCTAACCAGCTACTTCTTGACCGCTACCATCGAAATCTCGAGTTTTGCTCCCAGGGGGAGCTCTTTCACGCACACCGTCTCCCGCGCAGGGTAGGGATCAGACATATAGCTACCATAAATTTCGTTTACTTTGCCGTAAATACTCATATCGCTCACATAGATTGTCGTCTTGACCACCTCGGCAAATGTCACCCCCGCCGCCTCTAGGATTGCCTGCAAATTTCTCATCACCTGGTGGATCTGTTCCTCTAGCGTACCCTCAAGCAACTTACCCTCGGGCGTGAGATAAATCTGTCCCGCCGTAAACACCAGTTTGTCTGCCACAATTGCTTGTGAAAATGGCATTGCACCAGGTTGGGGGGCTTTATCAGTTAAAACTTTCTGTTTCACAGAATTAGTATAACAAAAGGTTTAGGCGCTAGGTGGCTTGCCAAACTTCTCATCTGCCCCCAACTTTTTAGCATCATCCTCATTATAGGCTTGCGTAAAAACCACAATCACCCCGTCTGGATCTCGGTATACGACTTCTAACTTACCCCAGTAGTAGTGTCGTACGGGGGTGGTAGGGGAGAGTCCCATCTTTTGGGCCCTAGCGATAATCTCCGACAGCGACTCCACCTCGACCATCAAAGAAATTTTGCTTGACTTCACTTCTTCCAGAAAAGTCTCGCGTTTTACCGCCCTGTGTCCATCTGCGATCTCGAGCTTGGCACTGCCCACCGCAAACGTCACCCCACTATAGTCTTCCTTGACCTCTTTGTTAGGTCCGTACTCAAAGATGACCGGGAACCCAAACCCCTCATAAAATGCCCGACTTTTGGCATAATCCCTCGCCTTAATATGTGTTCCGATAGATTTAATCATTGTCTCTCCTTTACACAAATTATACACACAATTATCCACAATCATACAATTATATTGATAAATAGGCAATAGTATGATATACATATATACATAATATGCTCAAAATCTTCTGGACCGCCAGCTATCACGGCAAACAAAAGTATCAAAAATACTACGACATGGTAGGAAGGGCGATCGATGCGCAGCCAGACTCAGAAGTAGTCGCTACCGAAAAGGGGAACTATAAGGACATCTTGCCTCCCACCATCCGCGCCAAGCTAGAGAGTCAACCAGACTTACTGCACTACGAGGCCATCCGTCGCGGCATCTTGTGGGCCGATGCTGTCATTATCGAAAATAGTCACGAGGATTTTCAGCTCGGTCACGAGGCCACCCTCGCCATGCAGGCCAAAAAGCACGTGCTGTGTCTCTCGATTCACGAAGATTTTAGTCAGAAAATTAACAATCGCTATTTCCACGCTGGCAAGTACAATCGCGCCTCAATCGACGTGATAATTGAGGATTTCCTCTCCCAGGCCAAAAAAGACTTGCTATCCCGGCGCTTTAATCTCTTCCTCACCAGCTCCCAGGAGCAATACGTCAAAAAAATGGGGGAGGAGTCGGGGCAGGGCGCGAGCGGATACTTGAGAGCTCTCATCGAAACCGCTAGATCCTCGTAACCCAAACTTCTCCCCCAGCAGTATTCGTATAGCCCTAACTTTTAATATTGATTCTATTCGTGCCACATTCTCAAGCTCATGCATATTTTTCTCAGGTTCCATGTTTAGTGGCCCCCACAAACTAGTTCGCCAAGATTCAAGACCCATGTCAATTACCACAGCACTTGAGCGTAATGGTCTAACTTCCTCCGGAGATATCGTTCTTACAGCCTCGTCAATCATTAAGGTTAAAGAGTGGATCATTGCCTCAAAAGACAGATACTTGGGTAAGTAATTACTTCCCCTATTTCCTAGTGCCTCAAGCATTACCCACTCAAGCTCCTCAATAAAAACCTTTGCTTCTCCACTGGTTGCAAAATTCTTCTCACTCATCCGCCGGATTCTAGCCTAATCTCGACTCGAGTATAATACGCATTCTTCATAATAGCAAACATTTGTATAAGTCACACACCTTTTGGACTTGGTATGTAATTGCCGATCACCTCAGA